>CAZNMG010000467.1:0-4911 GCA_964574075.1 uncultured Owenweeksia sp. | reverse complement strand
GGGCTATACCATTCAGCCTTACTCACCCAAAGCAGGCACCGGCCTGAGCTCGCATGAACTGAATATGCCCGGCTGTTATCGCAATGTGAAGGATACTTCAGTAATCGCCCAGTTTCCCGTGGTGCGCGATGAGCACTTTGAAAAAACCTTTGGCAATGCAGTGAAACTTACCGACAAGGTGTACTTCATTGCCTGGACTACGACTC
This sequence comes from uncultured Owenweeksia sp., assembly GCA_964574075.1. Lineage (GTDB taxonomy): Bacteria > Bacteroidota > Bacteroidia > Flavobacteriales > Schleiferiaceae > Owenweeksia. The sequence continues at coordinate 4,705 of CAZNMG010000467.1, read as the reverse complement.
CCTGGACGCTTCCTTCGAACACTGCCCTTGCGGTAGGGAAAAGCATTGTGTACGTAATGGTGGAAACGTTCAACCAATACACCCACGAACCTCAAAAGGTGATACTGGCGCAAAATCTGGTTTCGAAATATTTTAAGGAAGAGGGAAAACACAAATCTCTTGGCGAATATGACGGGAAAGGCAAAACCATTCCCTGGCGTATAGTATGGGAAGGCCTCGGCTCTGACCTGCTGGAAATGCGCTACGAGCAACTGCTGCCTTATGCCCTGCCTTACCAGAATCCCGGAAATGCATTTCGTGTAATCCCCGGAGACTTTGTGACGACCGAGGATGGAACCGGAATTGTACACACCGCTCCAACTTTCGGAGCGGATGATGCCAAGGTGGCCAGGGAAGCCTCACCTGAGGTGCCCCCCATGCTGGTACTGGACGAGAATAACAACCCGGTACCCCTCGTAGACCTGCAGGGCCGGTTTCGCAGGGAAATGGGTGAGTTTGCCGGCAAGTATGTGAAAAACGAGTATTACAACGATGGAGAAGCCCCCGAGAAGTCGGTGGATGTGGAGATTGCCATTAAATTGAAAGAGGAAAACAAGGCCTTTTTAGTTGAGAAATATGAACACAGCTACCCGCACTGCTGGCGTACGGACAGGCCCATACTTTACTACCCGCTCGACAGTTGGTTTATAAAAGTCACAGCTAAAAAGGAGCGCCTGGTTGAACTCAATAAAACCATTCAGTGGAAGCCCCAGTCAACCGGAGAGGGCCGTTTTGGCAACTGGCTCGAAAATGCCAACGACTGGAACCTGAGCCGCTCCCGCTATTGGGGTATTCCTTTGCCCATCTGGAGCACCGAAGACGGCTCCGAACGTAGAATATTCGGCAGCGTGGAGGAACTGAAAGATGCGTGTGATGAAGCTGTGGCAGCCGGAGTAATGGATTCTCATCCTTTTGAGGAATTTGAACCTGGCAACTTTTCGGAAGAAAATTACAGCACGGTAGATCTTCACCGCCACATTGTGGATAAGGTGGTTCTGAAATCGGGCAGCGGAAAGCCTATGAAGCGCGAAAATGATTTGATTGACGTGTGGTTTGACAGTGGGGCCATGCCCTATGCGCAGTGGCATTACCCGTTTGAGGGGCCCCCTGCCCCCAAAGGGGGAGAAGGGACAACTCCGAAATGGCAAACTGCCAATCCTGCGATTTATGAAACTCTTAAAGAAAGAGCAAAGGAATTGCGTCTTAATGAAACAGAAGCCGAAAAGCTTTTATGGGAAAAACTTCATAACGAGAAATTAGATAGCTTTAAATTCAGAAGACAGCACATCATCAACAATTATATAGTCGATTTCGTGTGTCTTTCAAAACAATTGATCGTTGAAGTTGACGGAGGTTATCATATTCCGGGAGAACAAAAGGAAGCTGATGAATTCAGGATGAAGCAGCTTACCGTAAAAGGTTATAGGTTCCTTCGCTTTACTAATGAGCAGGTTTTGAATGATATTGATCAAGTTACCGATATTATTCTTTCGGAGTTGAAAAAAGCCCCCTCAGGGAGTTTGGAGGCCGAAAATGAATTGAATAATTCTGACTCCTCACAGAGCGCAGCTCCTCCCCCCATAGAAGGTTTGGGGGCCTATTTCCCCGCGGATTTCATTGCCGAAGGCGTGGATCAAACACGTGGTTGGTTTTACACCCTCCACACTATCGCTACGTTGGTTTTTGATTCGGTAGCTTACAAGAATGTAATTTCGAATGGCCTGGTGCTGGATAAAAACGGCCAGAAAATGTCTAAACGCCTCGGCAATACGGTTGACCCGTTTGAAACCATTGAAAAATACGGGGTGGATGCCGTGCGCTGGTACATGATCGCCAATGCCCAGCCGTGGGATAATCTAAAGTTTGACCTGGAGGGTGTGGCCGAGGTGCAGCGGAAGTTTTTCGGCACCCTATACAACACCTATTCATTCTTTGCGCTTTATGCCAATATTGATGATTTCGAGTGGGTTTCCACCGATCTTAGCAACATTGATCAGCGCCCCGAACTTGACCGCTGGATACTTTCACGCCTGCAGGTGCTGAAGCAGAATGTACATAGCAGTTTTTCTGAATACGAGCCCACCCGTGCTGCCCGGGCCATGCAGAATTTTGTGGATGAAGAACTGAGCAACTGGTACGTACGACTCTGCCGGAGGCGCTTCTGGAAGGGTGAAATGAACGAGGACAAGAAGATGGCTTATGAAACTCTCTATGAGTGCCTCTTTACGCTAAGCCAGCTGGTAAGTCCGGTAGCGCCATTTTTTGCAGACTGGCTTTACCAGAACCTGACAAAACATCTGCCGGAAGACGAAAAGGAGGAGTCAGTACATCTCACCTACCTGACCGAAGGCCGCCAGCAGCTTATTGATGCACACCTCAACAGTCGTATGGCCATGGCGCGGCAGTTGAGTTCCATGGTATTTTCACTGAGAAAGAGAGAATCTATAAAAGTGAGGCAGCCTCTACAGAAAATGATGGTACCCGTCCTAAGGAGCGAAGAAGTGCAGTTAATAGAAAGCGTGAAGGACATTGTACTTGCGGAAGTGAACGTAAAAGAGATGGAGATCCTGCATGAAGTCTCAGATGTGCTTGTAAAACGGATAAAACCTGATTTCAAAAAGCTGGGCCCGAAGTACGGTAAGCTGATGAAGCAAATTGCTGCTGCAGTGAATCAGCTCTCGCAGGATGAAATTGGTGAACTGGAAAGCCGCGGCTCCTATCCTATTGAGGTGAATGGCCAAACGATTGAACTTGCGACAGAAGATGTGGAGATATCCACCCAGGATATTCCGGGATGGCTGGTGACAACTGAAGGTAACCTTACCGTAGCTCTCGACATCACCATCAATGAGGAGCTGCGCTACGAAGGTATTGCCCGCGAACTCATCAACCGAATCCAGAATCTGCGTAAGGATACTGGGTTGGAGGTAACGGATCGCATTGCTCTGAAGGTGCAGAAAACAGGGGCCCTCGAGGAAGCTTTAAAACGCAACCAGGACTATGTCCGGCAGGAAACCCTCGCGGATAAACTTGAGCTTACCGACAGCTTGGAGGGCGGACTGGCTGTGAGTTTTGACGATGTTGAAACCCGAATATCTTTAGAGAAGGTCTAAGCTTTTAATTTCTATATTTGGCCGACTTTGAAAAAAAGTGTATACTACTGATTGCCAACTTAAAATGAAACGTTATGGCAGAACAACAAGAAAAAGTACGCTACTCTGATGAAGAACTGAAGGAGTTCAGGAAGATTATTGAAGCTAAGATCGACTCCGCTGAAAAGGATTTACTGTTGCTGAAGGAAACTTTTGCCAACGACCGTAGTAACGGAACAGACGATACTTCCCCCACCTTTAAGGCTTTTGAGGAAGGTAGCGATACCATGAGCAAGGAAGCCAACAGCCAGCTGGCCTCACGTCAGGAGAAGTTTATCCGCGACCTTAGAAATGCATTGGTCCGTATTGAGAACAAAACTTACGGCATTTGCAGGGTTACAGGCAAACTGATCGATAAGGAAAGATTGAAACTGGTACCCCACGCCACTCTCAGCATCGAAGCTAAGAACCGCCAATAATAGGATTTGAAGCGGGCCGGCCTTATTATACTTCTGATATTACTGGCAGATCAGGTTCTTAAGATCTGGGTGAAGACCAATATGTTCCTCGGGCAGGAATACCGTATTACCGATTGGTTTATCATCCATTTTACAGAAAATCCGGGTATGGCCTTCGGTTTTGAGTTCGGAGGAGAATACGGGAAGCCCATTCTCACCATTTTCAGGATTTTAGTGGTAGGTGGCATTTTTTACTGGCTGCATAGTCTTATTAAGGAAGGGATTGGGGCCATGGGCATAACAGCCGTTTCCCTCATTCTGGCCGGGGCCATAGGCAACATCATTGATTCCCTTTTTTACGGAATGCTCTTTAACGAAAGCTATGGACAGATAGCGGAATTTATGCCCGAAGGCGGTGGTTATGCCTCCTTTCTCCACGGAAGGGTGGTGGATATGTTCTATTTTCCGCTATACAAAGGCTATTTACCCCAGTGGCTGCCTATTTGGGGTGGCGATTACTTTATCTTTTTCCGACCCATCTTTAACATTGCGGACACCGCAATCTCCGTAGGCGTGGGTATGTTGCTTGTTTTCCAGAAGGCTATTTTTAAGAAATAATAAACCAAATTCTAATATTTTTCGTTACTTAGTAAACCCTCACCAGTCATTCTTACTCAAATTCCAGCTATGTCCAAATCAAACTATCGGCCACAGTTCTTAAATCTCATCTTGGGTTTCATTAGCTCTCATGGCACCTCCATCATATCTCCCGATGCCGAGGAAATCTTTGCTGATAGACAAAAACTCCAGAAGATAAAGCAATCTTTGAGAGAAGCAAAAAAAGAGGATACTCATGACAGAGGAGGTTCTATCGCTTCAAGTTCCTCAGTTTTCGTGGAGCTATAAAGGTCAAAGCCCGTGAATATAACTTTGGGTTTTGTTCTTCTGTTCGTTTCGATAATAATCCCAGGACTTTTATTTAAACGATTCTTTTATTTGGGTGAATTTTCAAAGCAGTTCAACAATGAAAATTCGCTTCTCCAAATCCTTCTATATCCTATTATACCTGGCGTAGTTTTTCAGGCTTTAGGACTATACCTTTACAGTACATATTTT
>CAZNMG010000466.1:0-5171 GCA_964574075.1 uncultured Owenweeksia sp. | reverse complement strand
CTGAGCGGTGGAAGCCATACCATTAAACTGGTGCTGGCCGATGCAGCACACAATGAAAGTGCTGCCCGTGATTCCGTTACCATCACCCTGTGTGATGCGGCCGGAACCACCTGTAACGATGGCGACCCCAATACCGTAAATGACACCACCGATGGAAACTGTGGTTGTGCAGGTTCGCCCATTGCTCCCCTGTTCTCGCTGTACATCAATAGTGGTGGTGGCGCCTATACGGCAACTGATGGACGTAGTTTTATCGCAGACAACTATTACAATGGGGGCAGCACCTACAGCCAGCCATGGAAACCCATTGCCGGAACTGATGATGACGTTATTTATCAGTCAGAGAGATACAACACCAATTTAAATTATGCTATTCCGGTGCCCTACAATGGGGATTATGAAGTGACCCTGCATTATGCGGAAGTGCATTCAGGATCGTACAGCGCTGGTGCCCGGGTATTTGATGTGACACTCGAGGGCAACCTTGCCCTGGATAACTTCGATATCTACGCTACTGCTGGTAGCCAAAATGCTTTTTCGCAGGCCTTCACCGTACAGGTAACTGATGGAACCTTAAACCTCCAATCTGTAGCCTCGGTAAGCAATGCCAAGCTATCAGCTATCGGAGTGGTTTATAGCGCCCCCGGACTTACCATCTCCCCTGTTAATCACACTTTTGCCAAGACGGTGGTCGATGGTACCGATACCCATTCCTTTGCTATCGACAACCAAGGGTCAAATGCTGTGACTATTGATTCTGTTGTTTTCAGCGGAAGCGAAGCCGGAGATTTTAGTACCGCCATGAGTGGAGGAAGCCAGGTAAATACCGGATCCACATTAAACTTCAATGTGGATTTCACTCCTCTCAATGCCTCTCCCGATCAAAGGGCGGCAACAATGGAAGTGTACAACTCGTCAGCTACGAGCCCTCTGGTTGTGCAGCTTTCCGGTTCCACCAGCTGTCCATTGGCAGGCTATACCTGCGATGACGGTGACACCAACACTATTAATGATCAATATGATGTAGATTGTAACTGCATTGGTTATAACCCTTCTATCACCATCTCCAGTCCGGTAAACGGATCTACTATTTACAATTCAACCTTCAATATTGATTTTCAGGCGACCGACTGGCCTGTAGCTGCTGGTAACTCACCTCATATCCATAAATATATTGATGGGGTATTTGCAGGTGACATTACGAGCACCGGAACTTTTGCCGTAAATGGTTTATCGGGAGGTTCACATACTATAAAACTTGTGCTTGCTGATGAGAATCACAACGAAACCGCGGTAATGGATTCCGTACAGATAACTATAAGCGATGTAAATCTGGTGGCCGGAAATGGTTCGGCCCAGCTCTCAAGCTCCAATAGTCTGAGCATGAGTGTAGATATTACCAATACCGGAAGCACAGACGCACCTAATGGATTTTCAGTTACCTATTATGCTTCCCTTGACACCGTAATTGATGCCGGTGACCTTGTGCTTGATCATGATGCCACGGCAGCACTCATCCCCGGACAGAGCGAAAGTGAAACTGCAACAGTTGACTTATGCGACCTGGCGACCATTACCAGTGGAACCTATTACATTGGAGTTATAGTAGACAGCGACAGCGATGTGCAGGAAACCAACGAAGCGGACAATAGCTATCTCATTAATAGCATCACCTTCGACTGCAGTGCTCCCCAGCTCCCGAACCTCGTGATCCCATATGTAGACCTGGTGAAAAACGGCAACTATGTTTTCATATATACTGCTGTGAAAAACATTGGAAGTGCACCAGCCACTACCAGCAGCCAGATCCGGTATTACGCCTCTACAGATAATATTATCACCCCCGGTGACTTTTACCTGGGGTCTGATGCAGTGGGTACTTTGAATCCCGGAGCAAGCGGGGCTGAAGCAACGGTTATAAGTGGATGTCTGTTGTCTAGTCTCCCTCCCGGAAATTATTATATCGGTGTAATAGCTGATGATGGCACTAACCGTGTGGTGGAGAGCAACGAAAATGACAACTCCACATCTTCCGCAAATAGTGTGGATCTTACCTGTGCATCCTCAAGTATAGCAGGAGGTGATATTTCCGGACTGATGGAAGAGCTGGCAAGCCTTGAGAGCGCACTTGAAGAATCGGGCAACACTCCTCTTGGTATTGAAGAAGGTGGCGCATTCACCGTGTCTGAACCGGCTCTTGAAATCTATCCCACGCCTGTGTCTTCTTCGGAACAACTGGATGTTGAGATAAGACTACCGGCTCCTGCTGATCTCACCATTGAGTTGTTTACTTCGCAGGGACAAATAGTAAGAACCATCAACCGCAAACCTTTGGGAATGCGTGAAGCAATAGAATTAAGCCTGACTAACCTGGCTCCTGGCACCTACTTCCTCAGGGCCCGCTCAAATGAATGGCAACTCACCAAGCGAGTTGTCATCATCAGGTAACAATTAAGTTTGGTCGTAAAGCTGAGAAGGAGTCGGGCTAAATGCTGCGGCTCCTTTTCTTTTTTCCCTCTTTGGTTTCATTCTTGCACGTTAGAATGAACTACATTTAAACCTACTCGTTTGAAACCTATGTCTATTCCCTTTGCATTAAAGGTAAAACTCATCCCGACTCTACTGACAGGCCTGATCCTCCTCAGCGCCCTCTCCCTTAAAGAAGCCTCGGCCATCACCCTTTGGACAGAGCCTGAGAAAACCATCGTCACCGGTGACAGCCTCTACAGAAAAACCGTACCTGATGAAGTAAGGGAAGCTGCCATTGAAGCTTTATCACATTATCCGGAATTGGAAAAAGTGCCGATTCGGTTCATCTTTAAAGAGAGGTTTCAAAGCTCCTTTATGGAGGCCCAACCCGAGCTTATTTCTTTTATAAAGAATCGCAAGAAGCGCGTCTATGTAATAAAAATGACCCGGAGCATGCTTTTCAAAAAGAAGAATATCCCTATTGAAGAGCTTCCCCATAAAGTCCTTGTAGGATGGATAGGTCATGAACTGGGACACATTATGGACTACAGGCAAAGGAGTTCGGCTAATATGGCTCTTTTCGGTCTGCGGTATTACCTTTTTGACAGCTATAAGGCTAAGGCCGAGCGTGAAGCCGATCTCTTTGCCATCAGGCACGGACTGGCAGATGAAATAATTGCCACCAAAAAATTTATTCTGAGTAACTCATCGCTACCCAAATACTATATTGCCAAGATTGAGCGCCTGTATCTTTCGCCAGCCGGTGTACTGGAGCTTGTAAAGGAAATTGAGGAAGAAGATCCTGACGATGCCATTGAAGAAATTGAAGAAGTTGAAGAGGAATCCTAATGCCTATTACTTCAAGAGTATAGTACCCCCTCTCCGGGCCGCTGGTTTTCCCGAACATTTTACAGTAGACTGATTCTCAAATGATAGTTTTTCTTTTGGCCGGTTTTTACCGGCTGATAATTTCCACCCTTATCAACAGTGATCCGTATGGCTGGGATCGCTTATATTGGCCTTCAAGAAACGCCAATGGAAGAAAACATTGATCTGGTCCGTCTGAATTTTAGTGACGATTCGCTGTGGGTGCTGAACATTTGCCTTGGTATTATAATGTTTGGCGTAGCCCTGGGGCTGCATCTCAATGATTTTCGAGCTGTGTTAAAAAATCCCAAGCCTGCCCTATTGGGTATCATCTCACAGTTTATCCTTCTTCCTGCTGTTACTTTTTTGCTGGTGATTTTGCTAAAGCCCACCCCCAGTATAGCATTGGGTATGATGTTGGTAGCGGCTTGCCCGGGGGGAAACATTTCAAACTTTATCAGCCAGATGGCCGGTGCCAATACTGCCCTTTCCATAAGCCTCACCGCTTTCAGTACATCACTGGCTATTTTTTTTACACCGTTAAACCTTGAAATATGGGGCAGTCTCTACGCTCCTACTGCTTCACTTTTACAGGAAGTAAGCCTCGATCCGATGGAGGTTTTTCGCACCATATTTCTCATTCTCGGTCTTCCGCTGGTCGCAGGTCTTTTGTGTAACCACTATTACCCGCGGGTGGCCCACATCCTGGTAAAGGTGCTCCGCCCGCTTTCCATTATTATTTTTGCCGCTTTTGTGATCATTGCGTTTAAAAACAATAGGGATATTTTCCTCAGATTCCTACATATAATCGTGCTGCTGGTGTTGCTACATAACGCCACCGCTCTCGGCAGCGGTTATTCCCTGGCCAGGCTGTTCAGACTCTCACTGCCCGACCAGAAGACGCTGACCATTGAAACCGGCATCCAAAATTCAGGATTAGCCCTTTTACTGATCTTCAGCTTTTTTGAAGGATTGGGAGGAATGGCTATAATTGCCGGCTGGTGGGGAATCTGGCATTTAATTTCAGGCCTCGCTATCGCCTGGTACTGGTCACCCCGAAAATCATCATTAGCAGGAGCATAATGCTAAAGAAAGTTTGGTACTATTCGCTACGGGCTTATATGAAGTTCGCCCTGATCTTCTTTTATAAAAAGATGTCGGTCACAGGCCTTAAAAAATTACCCGCCAACAAACCGCTCATCTACCTGCCAAACCATAAAAACACCTTTTTAGATGCCGTGATCATTGCCACCACACAAAAGAGATTTACGCATTATATGGCGCGGGGCGATGTTTTCAAAAACAAACGCATAAAATGGTGGGCAGCTACCATCAACCTGCGGCCCATTTTCCGGATCAGGGATGGTAAGCATGCGGTGGGCCGCAACCAGGAGGTGTTTGATGAACTCATTGAATTTTTGCACCAAAACAATTGTGTAATGCTGCACCCCGAAGGCACGCACAGCCTCGAGTACCGGGCTCGGAGTATCAGTAAGGGATTTACCCGAATTGCCTTTGGAGCCATGGAAAAGCATCCTCATCTTGATGTGCAGATAGTACCGGTAGGTATCAATTACAGCGATCCGCCCAACTACCGCACCCGGCTCAGTTTACATTACGGAGAGCCCATTCCCGTAAGGGATTATTTTGAAATGGCTGACCCGCAGAAAGCAGCCGCAGAACTAAAGGACCTGGTGGCCCAAAAGATGCAGGAGTTAATCGTTCATATCACCCCTGAAAACTATGACCCTACATTTCAAAAGCTACAGGCTGCCAATGCAGATTTTTCAAATGTAGAGACTACGCAGGCCATGATAAACGATATTGAAAATGGC
>CAZNMG010000465.1:0-8562 GCA_964574075.1 uncultured Owenweeksia sp. | reverse complement strand
CCATTAAAACTTCGTAGTCAGCAAGTTTCTTGTCTCTGCCAAAGGTTCTGGCTAACAGGTAATAGCGGTCATTTTTGCTGTCGTAACTGTCAAACAAAAGCTGCACATCACCCTTTACATACAGTGGTTTAAGAAACCTTGGTTTGGTATCCTTGTATTCCCATTGATCGATTTCTATTGACTCTTCCAGGTCTAAACTTTGGAGATTGTATTTTTTTATAAAAAAGGGATCATCAGAGTAGTCATAAATGCGATTGTGCTTTCCGCCAAAAGTGTAGAAAGAAGCTTCATCTGCAGTCAGAAAGGCATCAAAGTGCATTTTCTTTATCTTCTCAAATTCACTACGATCTATAGAAACATCGCTTTTTTGGGCGAATAGGGATAGTGAAAGTGCAGCGGAAATAAAGACAAGCAGGTATTTTTTCATTAGTCCAGGTTTGTGGGTGTTGTTACTTTGAGCGGTTCAAGATGAGCAAAATTTCCGAAAAATAATAAGTACGGACTAAAGATGTTCCTTATGCGAGACCTGTGGTACCTGGCCATAATACCCGATGAAGAAGTTATTGAAAAGGTGGATCATCACAGGCTATATGCTGCAGCACATTTCAACAGCCGCCATGCTTTGAAATCGCCACCGCACATTACACTTTTTCCGCCTTTCCGGCTATCCGAAGCGCAGATTAACCAGGTGACCGGGGTTATTGAGAAATATGGGCAAAAGCACAATCAATTTGAGGTGAAGTTGCAAGACTTTGATTTTTTTCCGCCAAGGGTAGTATATCTGGCGGTGGAGGAAAATGAGGATTTGATTAAACTTCAAAAGGGTTTGAATCAACTGCTGCGGGAGGATCTGAAAATTGAAGCTGACCGACCCGATCACAATTTTAACCCCCACCTCACCATAGCACACCGGGATCTTAACAAAGAGAATTTTTACCGGGCCCTTGAGTACTTTACAAACCAGACTTTTGAGGAATTCTTTAAGGTAGAAGATATGGTGTTGCTACGCCATGATGGTAAGCGCTGGCATCAATGGCACAGGTTTTTACTGGGAATTTCCGAAAAATGATCATCAGGTTCCGCTGAAGTTTATTCTTCAATCTCAGTTTTAGTCACCTCTTTTTCAATCATCTTTTTGAGGTGCGAGGCCTTCCGGAGGCTGTTTTCAGCAGTTGTCAATGCAGTTGCGGAATCCACAAGGGCCGAGGCTTGGGTAAAATCTTTAAGGAGGTAAGCCATATAAGCCTCCAGCATCTTATAGCGGAATGAAGGGTTTACCGCTCCTGCTTCTGCGGACAGCAGCCGTGCAGCCTGTTGTGCTTCAGGAGTATTGAAGTTATCAGCAATCTCAAAAGCTTCTTCAAAAAGGAATTCAGCTTTCAGGCTGTCATTTTTTTCTTCATTACTTTTAATAACGGCCGCTTTTTTCCAGATGTTGAAGAGGCGGGTTTCGGCAGCAAATACTTTCTGGGTTTCAAATTTCAAACGTGCCTTGTCAGCGTTCGCATCCGGGGTGGCCCCAATCAGAACCGTGACCATTTTATCCAGAAGTGCGGTGTCTTCATTCAGTATAGCACGATCGAAATTGTAGCTGTAGGTGCTTTCGTAAAAATTGCGGTAAGCGTTGGTGTCAATGCGTGATTTGTTTTTAATAATTACAGCGGGATATTTTGTCTCCAGATCCAAGCCGTACTCAAGCAGGATGGGCTGAACCTGAGGGTTCATCAGTTCCTGTTCATTAAGAGTAGCCAGGTACTGGTAGGCCAGATGCATGGTTTCAGTAAAGCTGTTATTCAGGCCATGGATTGTTACCAGTTCCTGCCATTCGGGTTCGCTGAGGGTATTTGCCGCAAATTTTTCCTGAAGATTTGCGTAGCGCTGTGCCTTTTGCCGGGCGTCATTAAGGGCAGCGGTGAGTTCGTTAGCCGATTGAGGACCCGATTTTGCCAGCACCAGCAATTCCTGGCTGGTGAGGTAATAAAAAGCCGGCAAACTCTGCACACCAAATGTTTCCGCAAGGCGTGCTCCCATTTCGCTCGTAATTTCTACGGCCAGCGGAATGGTGGAGTCATAAGCTGCGGCCAATGAATCGTTCTTGAAAATCCCCTGGCGGATCATATTTTCCAATGCCCCGTCTTCCTCATATATAACCACAAAGAGCATTTGATCCTGCTCTAGCGCCTTTTCCAGCACCTGCTGATACTGGTCAAGGTCATTTACTTCATAAAATCGAATCTCCTGCGAGAAGACTGAGGAGAGTGAGAGAAGAAAAACGGAAAGAACCCAAATAATTTTATGCATTGCTTATTGATTTGCAAAATTCTGTACGAGATAAATCTCCGGAACACCATCTTTATTAAAGCTTACTTCGCTTACACCTATTCCCAGTAACTCAAAGTCATTCATGATGTTGGCTCGATGACCAGGGCTTTGCATCCAGCCCTCCACCACTACATGCGCAAGTTGGGAGTAGGTCATAACAGGTAGTACCTGACGTTCTTTATTTACTACGCGGCCCTTTTCATCCACAAAGAACTGGCCGTTTTCACCCAGCGCTAAAATGGGCAGGCGTGCGAGGTTTTCTGCTACAGCAGTAAAATCCCCCTCAAAAGCCAGGGTACGATCAAAAGGTGTTTTATATTTTTTTGCACTCCTGTTCAGGTGATCCACTGTTTTTTCCTTGGCCATGTAACCGGCATGAAAACGGGCGGAGTGATTGAGAATAGGATTGTAGTCAAAAGTGCTTCGCTTCTCTCGAGCTCTCACTTCATTAGTGGCATAAAAAATAGCCGCCTCCAAGAGTTCAACATTTACTTTTTCCGGATCAATTTGATGGCTTACTTCCTTCAGAGCAAAAAATTCCTTGGCTTCCAATTGATAGTAATGTGGCTCGAGTACAGGAATACCGGGTATTAGCAGGCTTAACAGCACGATGTGCAAAATGGATGTTATCATTCCAATAAAATGTCATTTTTACTTTGTGGCCTTTCACCAAAGCGCGAGAGAAACCCTTCGAGCCGACTGTTTTCTCCCGTAGCCTCCCGCATGGGATACAATGTGGCTTCAGGTTTTGTCAAAAAGGTAATGGCATTAACCTCATTGTCCATGAGCTTTATCAGAATGTTGCTGCACAGAGACCGGTTCATACCGATGTACTCCTCGGCCTCATCCTTGGGGTAGTAAATGGTCTGGCCGTTGCCATTTACGTAGACTTTCCGCAGATTGTTATCAGAAAACTTGCCAAACATTCTACGGCCTTTTATCTGGTTAAAAATGGATTCTTCAATTTGATTGATGATAAAGCTGTTGGAGTATACCTTCAGGCTGTCGAGCTTATCATTTTTTAGGGTCAAAAATATGGTATCGCCCGTGACCTGGCTGCTGTCTGTCCAAACCACAGGGTTTTGGTACATCCTTATAGTGGAATCGAGGGTGGCGTAGGTGAGGGAGTCGCATTTCCCCTGGATGTCACTTTTGAAGAACTTCACCTTATGATACACCTTCAGCAGCCTGTATTCATTTAGTGAGTCGACCACCACTTTTGTAGAGAAAAGGGTATCGCCATGTATGTGAAGCGTGTCGCCATCCTGTACCACGCTATAAACGGGTTCCATGGTTACAAAAGTGCTGTCTGAAGTTCCGATGTATCGCCCATAGCCCCCGGTGATTACGTAATCCTCTACGGTGTCATGCACCACAACATTTTCAAAAGCCTCTCCGAAATCATCCTGATTTTCATAATACAGGCTGTCTCCGGTCAGGTATTTATTTTCATCATAGAGATAGGCATTCTTTTCAAACTGTGCGATATCGGTTATGGTGTTGTAGATGCCATTTTCACAATATATAAAGCTACTGTCGCTGGTAATGGTGGTGGGGCCATGAAAGTAGGCAATGCGTGAATTGCTGCTGTACAAAAGGGTATCCGACCGGATGATATATTTCGGATTTACCAGTACCACGCTATCCTTGAAGTGGAATAGCTTGGCATTGGAATCGTAATAGCCCTCGCGGCTGGTAAGCCGGTTTTCGTCACTGGTGATAACACCACCGGTGTAGTAATAAGCCAGGCTGGTGTTTCGGTCGTAGTCAAGGCGATCGGTGATGAGGGTCATCTTTTTGTCCTTGAGTTTCACTTCATCACCCGTGACTCTGGCAAGGCGGGTGTTGCCGCTGTACTCGAGGTAATCGCCCCACAGGAAAAGCGTATCGCCCTGGTTTATCCGTACATTTTCAAAGGCTTTAATACGATTTTCCTCACTGTAAAGCCATGCACTGTCGCAGTACATCAAAGCTCCTTCGTGCTCAAAGATCACATTTCCAACCAGTCGATTGCGCCCCAGGCCTTTCTGATAGTAGCCCTTTTCAGCATTTTTGATGGTAATACGCTTTGTCTTTTTTTCGCTTTGGCCATGTGCATTCAGGGAGAGGAAGAGCCCTAATATAAGTAGAAAGCTAAGCCGTGGTAGCAGCCGTTCCAAGACGGATGGTTTGCTTGCGATCGGGCCCCACCGAAATGATGTAGATAGGCACCTCAAGTTCCTTCTGCAGGTATTCCACATAAGCCTTAAGGTTTTTTGGGGCATCATCATAATTTTCAAGCTGGGTAATATCTTCACTCCAACCGGGGAACTCCTTGTAAATAGGCTCCACCAGGTTATCGTCAGTTCGGTACGGCAGGTAATCAATTTCTGTGCCTTTGTAGCGGTAGCGGGTGCAAACCTGTATGGTGTCAAATCCGCTCAAAACATCTGATTTCATCATAATAAGATGCGTTACCCCATTGAGGTCAATAGCATATTTAAGGGCGGGAAGATCGAGCCAGCCACACCTGCGCGGACGGCCGGTTGTTGCGCCAAACTCATGTCCCGCCTTGCGAAGCTTTTCACCTGTTTCATCTTCAAGCTCCGTAGGAAAAGGGCCACTGCCCACCCTGGTGCAGTAGGCTTTAAAGATGCCATAAACATTACCAATACGGTTTGGAGCAATGCCGAGCCCGGTGCAACTCCCGGCACACATGGTGGTTGAGGAGGTCACGAAAGGGTAGGAACCAAAATCCACATCGAGCAGCGAACCCTGAGCCCCTTCGGCAAGTATGGTTTTTCCGGCTTTCAACTGCTGGTTTATAAAATGCTCGGAATCAATGAGGTTGAGGTTCCTTAGAAATCCAATAGCCTCAAACCAGGGAACTTCCAGTTCTTCAAGGTCATATTTAAAATTACCATAGTGGCTGAGTATCTGTTGATGCTTACTCACCAGGTTCTGATAGCGTTCCTTAAAATCATCCTGCTCAATATCGCCTACACGTAATCCATTACGACCGGTTTTATCCATATAGGTCGGCCCAATGCCTTTAAGGGTAGAACCGATCTTATTTTTGCCTTTGGCCGCCTCAGAAGCTGCATCCAGCAGCCGGTGTGAGGGGAGGATGAGATGTGCCTTTCTTGAAATCATCAGCACCTTGTTGACATCAACGGAATGCTTCTGAAGATTTTCAATTTCCCTCTTAAAAATCACAGGGTCAATCACCACTCCATTTCCCACTATATTTAGGGAATCTTTGTGAAATACACCGGAGGGAATGGTGTGCAACACATGTTTGGCGCCTTCAAATTCCAGGGTATGTCCTGCATTTGGGCCACCCTGAAAGCGCGCGATGATATCATAATTACGGGTTAAAACATCTACGATCTTTCCTTTGCCTTCATCGCCCCATTGCAGGCCCAATAGTACATCTACTGCCATTTTTCTTAGCGGTTTTTAAGAGTATATTTTTGATTGTTGTATTATGCCGGTTGATCGTTTTCGCTGCCCCGTGTACCGTAGAAATATAGTGAATGGGCATTGATTTGTATTCCAAAGATCTCAGCCACCGTATTTTTGATCTGCTGAATGCGAGGGTCACAAAACTCCAGTACCTCTCCAGTGTCGGTGAGAATAATATGGTCGTGCTGCTTGTTGTAAAAAGACTTTTCGTAGTAGGACTGGTTTTGGCCAAAGCGGTGTTTGCGCACCAGCTTACAGTCCAGCAAAAGTTCAATGGTATTGTAAAGAGTGGCGCGGCTCACCCTGTAGTTTTTGTTTTTCATAAGAATGTAAAGCGACTCTATATCGAAGTGCTCATCATGCTCGTAAATCTCCTTAAGGATCGCGTAGCGCTCCGGAGTTTTTCGCTGCCTGTTATGCTCAAGGTATTCGGTAAAGGCTTGTTTTACAATCTCGAAATTATGATCTTTCATAAATGCCGGCTAAACGGCAAATTTAGGAATTATTAACCGGCATACCGCCTGTCAACTGATGTCACTCCTTCTATTACCTTTAGTTTTTCAATGATCTTATTAAGGTGGATCTGATCCTGTACCATCACCGTAATAAGGCCCTCAAAAATACCCTCATCACCGGCTATATTTATACTGCGGATGTTTACATTGAGGTCATTGGAAATGATCTGAGTGACCTTGTTTACCAACCCTACGGTATCGATTCCCCTGATAACCAGAACAGAAGTGTGCTCACTCTTTTGGGTACTGATCCATTTGGCTTTAATAATGCGATCGGCAAAACTCGATTGCAGGTAGATGGCATTGGGACAACTCTTACGGTGCACCTTTATCCCTTCGTTTGCCGAAATGTAACCGAAAACCTCATCACCAGGGATGGGGTTACAGCATTTGGCAAGTTTATATTCGAGCTCGGTTTCCTCACTCCCGAATACTAATACGCTTTTTTCCTGCTTTTCCTTTACAACGGCTTTTTTTACATCCTTTTTGGCCTTTCCCAGAATCCTGTTTTTCAGATAGGAGTAAAATCCCTGAGACTGGTCACGCATGAATTCCTTGATCTGGGCATTGTCTATAATGGACATGCCCACTTTGTAATAGAGCTCGGTGGAGTTTTTCAGGTTGAAATACTTTACCATTTCCTGAATGAGGTTCTTGCTGGGCTTTACCTTTATATAGTTGAGTTTGCGCTTCAGTATCACTTTTCCCTCACTGGCAATCTCCTTGCGCTCCACCTTAAGGGCAGCCTTGATATTTGATTTTGCCTTGGCAGTAACCACATACGAAAGCCAGTCTTCTTTTGGTTTTTGTTTAAGGCTTGTTATAATCTCCACCTGATCACCGCTATGTAGCTTGTAGGCCAGGGGTACCAGTCGGCCGTTCACCTTGGCCCCCAGTGTTTTCAGTCCTACATCCGTGTGGATGTTGAAGGAAAAGTCGAGAGGGGTAGAGCCTGCCGGAAGGATCTTCAGATCGCCCTTGGGGGTAAAGACGTAGATCTCCTCGGCAAACAGGTTGAGCTTAAAATCGTCAACAAACTCGAGAGCAGAGCCGTCATTGTTGGTAAGCATTTCCCGGATCTGATTGATCCATTGATCCAGTTTGTTGGTTCCGCTGGCATCTTCCTTATATTTCCAATGAGCAGCATACCCTTTCTCAGCCACTTCATCCATCCGCTGGCTGCGTATCTGTATCTCCACCCAGTGACCTTCAGGTCCCATTACGGTGGTATGTAGTGATTCGTAACCGTTAGACTTGGGGGCAGAGATCCAATCCCGTAGTCGCTCAGGGTTGGGTCGGTAAATATCTGTGATAATGGAATATGCCCTCCATATATCCGCCTTTTCACGCTGCCTTGTAGAGTTTATGATAATGCGCATTGCGAACTTATCATAGATCTCATCGAAGTTCACACCCTGATTGATCATCTTTTTACGGATGCTGTAAATTGATTTTGTGCGCTCCTTGATGGTATAATCAAGATCTTCTTTATTGAGCTCTTCCTTAATTTTAGCTGAGAATTTCTTCAGGTATTTTATCTCTCCCGCCTCGCTGGACTTAAGCTTTAACACAATGTCTCTATACACCTCAGGTTCAGTGTATTTAAGACTTAGATCTTCAAGCTCATTTTTAAGATTGTACAGGCCTATGCGGTGCGCGAGAGGAGCGTAGAGGTACAGGGTTTCGGAAGCAATTTTCACCTGCTTATGGGCGGGCATGGATTCCATGGTGCGCATATTGTGAAGGCGGTCTGCCAACTTAATGATGATCACCCGGATGTCGTCAGAAAGGGTTAGCAACATCTTACGGAAGTTCTCCGCCTGTAGGGAAATATTCTGGTCGAACACACCGGAAATTTTGGTGAGACCGTTGATAATCCGCGCTATTTCCTCACCAAACAGCCTTTCAATATCTTCGAGGGTGTAGTCACTGTCTTCCACCACATCATGAATGAGGGCAGCTGCTACAGAACGTGGCCCCAAGGAAATTTCCTTTGCAACTATAAGCGCAACTTCCAGAGGGTGAATAATGTACGGTTCTCCTGATTTCCTCCGTACTTCAGCATGGGCATCACGAGCGAGATTGAAGGCCCTTCGAATCAGTTTTCTGTCAGCGTCATCGGCACGGTCTTTCAATGACCGCATTAATGCTTTGTACTTATTGGTTATTTCCTTGTTTTCAAGCTGTTCCTTAATGTCAATCGTCATAGTTCAAAATCAAAGCTAAAGGTAGTTCAGGAGGCCATTTTATGCAAGCTACGCCAAGGCCGGAGGGTTACCGC
>CAZNMG010000464.1:0-4052 GCA_964574075.1 uncultured Owenweeksia sp. | reverse complement strand
GGTGAGCTGGGCCGAGTTGGCTATTTCCGTTACAATGCCCAAAAAGGTACGGTCGAGATAGGCATCCACCTCAATTTCTGCAGTATCACCCGCTTCAACGCGTATAATATCATTCTCATTTACCTCCACCAGTACTTCCATATCCTCCAGGTTGGCAATGCGGGCCATCTCCGTTCCCGCCATTTGAGCAGTGCCCACCACACGTTCCCCCAACTCCACATTGAGCATACTGACAGTACCGTCCTGGGGTGAATATATGGCCGTACGCGAAAGATTGTCCGTAGACTCCTTATAAGCGGCCCGGGCACTTTGCGCCTGAAATTCAGCACTTTCCACACTGAGCTTGGCCACATCATACATACGCTGAGCAGCCTCCCACTCAGCCTCACTTATCACCTTTTGCTCATAAAGGGTCTTGCTGCGGTTGTAGCTACTCTCGGCCTCCGTCAGTTGAGCGCGGGTACTGGCCAATGCGGAACGGGCACTGTTTAAGGAAGCGAGGGCACGACTTGTGGAAGCCTGGTAAATGTCGGGATTGATACGCACCAGAAGGTCTCCCTTCTTCACTTCCTGACCTTCCTCGATGGGAAGTTCTATGATCTCACCGGAAACCTCGGAGCTTATCTTCACTTCAACCTCGGGCTGAATCTTACCACTGGCAATTACGGTTTCAATTATAGTCACCGTTTCAACCTGTGCAGTGGTCACTTCCTCACCTTCCTCCTTGCCTATCCACCCCTGCTTTTTGGCTACTATCAGTAGGATTATAATTAAAATCCCACCGATGATCAGAACATTGCGAAGGGTCTTACTCATGCTTAAAGTTTTACCTGGTTGGTTAAATAAAATTCGAGGACTTTTATTTTAAAGATGTAATCGTACTTGGCTCTTACCATATCCGACTTTGCTGCCGCGAGACTATTTTTAGCATTTTCATAATCAAACTGGTTTAGCGCACCCACTTCAAAGCGTTCTTCAGCATAGGTAAAACTTTCCTGGCTCGCCTCCACGGCTTTTTCTGCTGCCAGATAAGAGTTGTAGGAAGCCCGGGCATCAGCATGTGCCTGGTAGATGGTTTGCCGGAGGTTATTCTTCTCCTGCTCCAGGTTGAGCTTTACCTGCTCATGGGTCACCCTGGCATTTTGCACATTGTTCCTTACCCTCATTTTATTGAAGATAGGAATGCTGAGGTTGATCCCCACGTATTCATTTATGTTGTCTTCAATCTGGTTGGAAAACTCCTTTTCCTCAAATCCGTCAGGTATGGTCTGCGTTTGCTGCAGCAGTAACAAATTTCCGTTTTCATCAAAAAATGGCACCTGTATCACCTGCTGCGACATACCTGTTGGTTCCAGAATCTGGTCGGAATAGCTGGTGCTGACAAGACCGGTGAGGCTGAGTGTGGGAAGAAATCCCGCCTGGCTGATATCAATATTTTCCTCGCTGCCGGATACGCGGGTTTCGGCCGCCTTTATAGTCGGTTGATTTTCGATGGCTGCCGCAAAGATGCTCGCAGGATCACGAGCAATGAGAGCTGCTTCGGGCAATTCTATTTGAGGGTCAGTAATTTCGAAATCATCAGGGTCCGAAAGTTGAAGGAGACTCGCCAGTTGCAGTTTCCCGATCAAAACAGCATTTTGGGCACTGATGAAATTTTGCTGATCGCGGGCATACTGTGCCTGTAGTTGAAGAAGATCGCCCCTGGCCACTGCACCTGCCTCCACCAGCCGTGAGGTACGGTTTACCTGCAACTGCGTAATCCGCTCCTGCTCCAGGGCCACTGCCAGTATTTCCTTATTCAGCAAGATCTGAAGGTAGGCGCTGGCTACATTGAGGCTGATATCATTCTTCACAGCTTCCAGATCAAAAACGGAAGCCATATAATCGAGATTGCTCAGCGCTATGGTGTTATAAATGCGCCCTCCATTGTACAACACCCAATTGCTGCTGAGGGCGAAAGAACCCGTTTGCCGGGTGCTCTGGCTGATCTGGTTGGTTACCGGGTCAATGTTGAGACCAAAATTCCAGCCGTAGCTGGCGCGGCCTCCAAGATCCGGAACGTATTCCCATTTCGCGGTTTCAAGATTATTCTTGTCCGTCTCCGTTTGGAGGCGGCTACGCTGCACCTGAATATTGTGTTCCAGTGCATAGTTCACACATTCTTCAAGTGACCAGATGGTGTCTGCAGCGGTTTGAGAATAAGCTGACGTAAAAAAAAGGGTAAACAAAACCGAACTAAGAAATCGCTTCATAAAGTGAATTGTGTAAGCCCAAGCAGCATCACAAATATAAAGGAAAGTGTAAACCGTGACGAGAAACTATGAACGTGATTTCCTGTAGTGGTAAATAGCATAACCAACACCCCCCAGTAATAGGTACGGAAAGGCCATCAGGTAAACGATACCCAAATTAAGACCATCCCCTACAGAACTGCCGCCTTGATGGCTGCTTTCGGTCACTGCCCTGCACATGGCGCATTGCGCCTCTCCGGCCATAGGCAACAACAGGAATACAACCACAAGAAGGAACCACTTTTTCATAAGGCAAAAATACTAATAAAAAGGCGCCATAAAAAGATACACAAGTACCCCGCTTACCGCTACGTAGAGCCATATCGGAAACGTCCACCTAACAATCTTACGGTGACGCGGATACTCAGCAGAAAGACCCCGGTAAATAGCAAACATGGCCAGGGGTAAAACAGGTATGCTCAGCAAAATGTGCGAAATAAGTATAATGAGATACACCACTCTTATCCAGCCTTCATTGCCATAAGGTATAGAGTCGGCATTGAGCTTACTTAACACATAGGAAACCAGGAAAATTGCTGAAAACCCAAACGCGGTGAGCATAGTGGTGCGGTGCGCAACAATATTCCTTTTGCGGATAAAATACAGGGCAAGTATCAGCAATAAGGCTGTGGTGCCATTGAGAATGGCATGAAAGGCGGGAAGTGTGCCACGGTGAATGCCCAGGTCAAGTTTGAAAAAATCCGGAAAAAGAAGCAGCGCGGCTACCACAAGCGGAACCAGAATGGAGAGCGTGATGATTACGGGAACCACCACCTTATCATTGTTCTTTTGCTCGTACTCTGCCTTTATTGCCTGAAGTTTACTCAATTCTCCTCTTCTTTTGAAGCGCGGTATTCGTCCACCGACTTCTTCTTTTCGTACTCAGCGATCAGCACTTTTATGTCTGATTTCAGTTCATTGATCTCATCCGGGCTCAGGCCGTTGTACACCCCTTTCAAATTTCCCTGTTCATCACGGCTGCTTCTGAGCCGGCCTTCCCAATCTACCAGCACCAGGTTTTCGGTGTGAAGAAATCCGCCTTCGGCCAGGGAGTCTTCCATGGCATTGGCAAAATAGTCCTTTGCGGTTTTATAGATTTCCTGCTTTTCTCCCGTAAGAAAGAACCAACGGTCCGGAGTGGCCCCGATGGTTTTTTCATAGGCTTTCAAAACTTCAACGCTATCATGTTCAGGGTCTACAGTGAAAGATACAATACGGAAGTGGTCATAACCCTTGAAGCGTTCCTGTATTTGCTGAACATTGTAGTTCATGGCCGGACAAATGCTGGGGCAGCTTGAGAAAAAGAAATTGGCGATGTAGATATTTCCGGCCAATTCATCACTTGAAACGGTGGTATCATCCTGAGAGGTGAATTCCCATGCCGGAATGGTATATTCCAAAGTATCGGGCACCGTCTCACCCTTTTCATTTACCCGCTCAACCACCTCTTGCGGGCCCCAGTAATCGAGGGTTACGAAGAAATTCTCTTCGGCACTATACACCAGAATAAAATAAACTAAAAAGGGTAGTACTAAAAATGTAACCAGTACTACCCCTTTCACCCAGCCTTTTACTTTCATCAGTCCAGGGCATTCATATAGCCACCTTCGTTGAGGACAATAAATACCAGGTAGGGTATCAATATCAACATCGGTAAGCTTATGGTCCAGATGAGATTACTTCTCTCAAATTTAAGGTGCATGAATTCGGCAACGATATAAAATGCTTTTACCAGCGTAAGAAGGATAAAAACGTGATTAA
>CAZNMG010000463.1:0-4361 GCA_964574075.1 uncultured Owenweeksia sp. | reverse complement strand
TGGGCATTCCGCCCGATGCCCTGCCGGAGAGGGAGTACATAGAGCTATATAACACTACATCTTTTCCTATCAATCTGAATAACTGGGTGTTAGAAGCGGGTAGTTCAACGGAGATATTACCTGCTTACATCCTTCATAATGACAATTTTGTGGTGATTACGACCGATGATGGCATTGGTGAATTTCCATCGGGTGTTTCTTTACTGGGGTTGGATATGTCTGGTGTTGCTCTCACGAATTCCGGCACAGCGGTTTCCCTGCAGGCATCGGATGGCACAGTGGTGTCATCAGTCTTATACAACGATGAGTGGTATGGTGACGAAAATAAGGACGAGGGCGGTTGGTCGCTGGAACAGATTGACCCTCTTAATAGGTGCGGGGGCATGGAAAACTGGCGGGCCTCCATCAGTCCCCTTGGTGGAAGCCCGGGTGAAGTGAACAGCGTGTTTGGCAGTAATCCGGATACCACCCGCCCGCAGCTGCTCCGTGTTTCTATTGTGGGAGATAGCAGTGTAATAATCCATTTTTCGGAGCCTCTCGAAATTCCCGTGTTGTCAGACACCGGGCTATATCAGATCGTGCCGGAACTTGAAATTAAAGAAGCCGTGCCACAGGCTCCTGATTTTTCAAAAGTCAAACTTAGGTTTTCGCATGAAATTGATCCTCAAATGGTTTACGCGTTGAAGTTAAATGGATTACTTAAAGATTGTAGCGGGAATTCTGTGATCGATGACAGCCTCATTTTCGCTATTCCAAGGCAACCTGAGGCCGGGGAAATCCTGATTAATGAGGTACTTTTTAATCCATTTGCCGGAGGTTCTGACTTTGTGGAAATTTATAACCATTCGTCCTATATTTTTGACCTTTCCAAACTGCGGCTGGGAAACTGGAACACACAGACACAAACAGCTACAAATCTGGAGGTATTGGTCGGAGAGAGTTTTTTGATTGAACCTGGTCGATACCTTCTTCTTACAGAAGACCCTTCTTTTGTAGAATCGGAGTATCTGGTGAAATACCCTCAGAACCTGATCGAAGTGATCGGAATGCCATCCATGGCAGATGATGAAGGAAGCATGGCCATTGTAACCTCCGACCTGCAAACGGTGGATTTCTTCAGCTATTCTGATGATATGCATCTCCCTACCCTGAATTCAGAGGATGGCGTAAGTTTGGAACGGCTCAGCTTTGACAAACCCACCGGTGACATTGACAACTGGCATAGTGCCGCAGCCACTGCAGGATTTGCCACTCCGGGATACGAAAACAGCCAGTATATAAATGTGCAACCTGCGGCAGGAGTGACCCTGGCGCCTAAGGTATTCTCTCCAAACCAGGATGGCTATAATGACCTGTTGAGGATTGAGTACAGTTTTGTTAAAGGGAATAACGTGGTTTCTGTAAGTATCTGGAGCAGTCAAGGCTATGTAGTGAAGGAACTGGTGCAAAATGCTTCAGTCGGCACTGGTGGATTTTTCACATGGGATGGATACGGGGATAAGGCGCAGTTGATGGGAAGCGGAATTTACATTGTTGTTGTGGAATATTACAATGCCGATGGTACTGCTGAAGTGGTGCGTGAAAGCTGCGTGCTGAGTTTATAAATTTGATCAGTCAAATCTTCTTATTCTTTTAATTTGTGTGAGAGAAAATCCTATGACTAAACAGGAAAAAATCAAATCCTTTGATCCCAACGGGATCGCCACCAATGACAGTCTTTTTGGTTTGCCATTCAGCTATGATGAGTCAGAAACTGTGGTATTGCCGGTCCCCTGGGAGGTAACGGTAAGTTACAGTTCGGGAACAGCCGATGGACCCGAAGCCGTGAAGGAGGCTTCACTTCAGGTTGATCTTTACGATGCTTTTCTTCCGGGTGCCTGGAAACGCGGCATCTTTATGCTACCCCTCGATCAGGAGATAAAGGGCCGGAGCCTTCGGTTTCGGCAGATGGCCGAAAAACATATCGCCTCCCTGGAAACAGGTAGCATAGATGACGACAGGCTGAGCCAGGTGAATGCTGTTTGCAAAGACATGGTGGAATGGGTGAAGCTGCAATCAGGAAACATTCTGGATGATGGTAAAAATCTGGTGCTATTGGGTGGTGACCATAGCACTCCCCTGGGGTATTTGAAGGCTTTAGCCGAAAGGCACAATGCCTATGGAATCTTGCAGATTGATGCGCATGCCGACCTGCGGAAAGCTTACGAAGGGTTTGAGTTCTCCCATGCTTCTATTATGTATAATGCGCTGAAAATTAGCCAAGTTGATAAACTGGTGCAGGTGGGTATCCGCGACTATTGCGAAGCCGAAGTGGAGTATATTAAAACGGCTGGGGATAGGGTTGTTACCTATTACGATCGGGACCTTAAACATGGCCGTTTTCGCGGGCAAACCTGGGAGCAGCAGTGCAAGGAAATCGTGGAACAGCTACCAACGAAGGTTTACGTTAGCTTCGATATTGATGGGCTTGATCCTAAACTTTGTCCAAATACCGGCACTCCTGTAGCCGGTGGGTTTGAGGTGGAAGAAGTGCTTTTTCTTCTCGAGAAGCTGGTGCAAAGCGGCCGCCAAATCATCGGCCTCGACTTGAACGAGGTGGTGCCTGGTGAGGATGAGTGGGATGCCAATGTAGCCACGCGCTTACTATACCGGCTTTGTAACCTGATGGCGGCCTCAACAGAAAAAAATTAAGCCCCCAAAATCCCGAAAAAGGGACTTTGAGGGGCTCTTGTAACTCAGCCCCCTTCGGGGGGTATGTGGACTGCGAATACTACAGTAAAAAATTGTAGGTATTTCCATTTACCGTTACAGTGGCTTTGCGGTCGCAGTCGCCATTGCCATAATCAAAAAGACGATCGGCAAAGGTGGCACCGGTCAGCTCAAAGCTGCCGCTTACGATGTTACTACAAGTGGCTACAACACGAAGGGGTGTAATTATCTCAATGGCATAGGTTACTCCGTTGGCAGTAGTGCCGTTAGCAGTACCGGTTACTTCCACGGCATTATCAAATGGATCGGCATTTCCAAAGCCATCGGTCCAGACTCTTTCTTGTACACTGTTCCAGGTAATAATCTTTCCATTGGGCTTTTCAATTGTAATAGCAGTATTTACCTCATTGTAGGGATCATTGTCGGCATTAAATCCTTTGAAGGTTATTGCTTTGGTACCATTGATCTCATGGTCGTTTATAGCGAACCCGTTGGATGTTACATTGACAACAGATCCTGCATCAAAGGGATTGTCTTCAAAGGTTACTATCAGGATACCACGCCTGTTGCGGCCATCATCACCGGTGCAGTTGGTGGTTCCAAAATCAAGGGTGATTTCTGTGACAGGGCCGGTGGTGTCAATCCCCCAGGTTACACAGCTGAGCCAGCTGGTGGATTTTTTACCGCTAAGCTTACCTTCGAGGCTCATCTGGCCGATGTTGTTCATCTCCTCATCAAAGTTCATGGTCATGCCTATATCTTCGGAGGCATCGGGGTCTAATTTCCCCTCCTCGGGTTTGTCCTTTTTGCAGGCAGCCAGAGCACTAAACCGCGCAGCGGAAAGCAGAATTTTATGGATTTTCATATTTGTGAATTTTAGGTAATTACGCAATATTAAAGACTTTTATTGCTCAGATCCTAATGCAGGAAATCCCTAATTTCCTCATTTTTAATGCTTCCGGGGGTGATCTCGTGGGTTTTAGGAATGCATTTAATCAATAAAAATTTTATCTTCCCTTTCGGGAAAAATTCTTAACCATGCCTTTATACCTGTCAGACCCCTATAAAATTCTTTTTCTTGACATAGAAACCGTAAGTCAGAAAGCTGACTTTGACGAACTACCGCAACAGTGGAAGTACTTGTGGGAAGACAAGACCAAATTTACCCGGAAGGAGGATGAAAACCCGGCTGAATATTACCCCAAACGGGCCGCTGTGATGGCCGAGTTTGGAAAGGTTATATGTATCTCATGCGGGTATTTGGCACGGGTTGAAGGCAAGCGATGCTTTCGGGTAAAATCATTTTTTGGAGATGATGAAAAGGAACTGCTTCAGAATTTTGCAGATACCCTCGAGAATCATTTTAAGGACCACCTCCTCTGCGCCCACAATGGAAAGGAGTTTGACTTCCCCTATATGGCCAGGCGTATGGTGGTGCTAAACATTCGCCTGCCAAAGTGCCTTAACTGCAGCGGATTAAAACCATGGGAAGTGCCGCACCTCGATACCATGGAAATGTGGAAATTTGGCGATTATAAAAACTACACTTCCCTTGACCTGCTGGCGGCGTTGTTTGAAATACCTTCCAGCAAAAACAAAATCGACGGCAGTCAGGTTAATTATGTCTATTATCACGACAAAGATCTCGATAC
>CAZNMG010000462.1:0-6824 GCA_964574075.1 uncultured Owenweeksia sp. | reverse complement strand
TGCTCGAAGAGCGCAAGCCTATTACGGAGTTGTAATAGTTTTTCCCTCCCGTAATCATCCCCTCAGAGCCTGATTCTCCTCTTCAACGGTAATCACCCCGGCCGATAGAGCCGGGGTCTCATGCTCACACGGATAACCTTATGCCTGAGATTCCGGGTCTCCGCTGCTCTCCGCCCGGTATGAGTACACCTCCAGAACCCCCACTATCAATGCAAAGCAGGCTTCAACTCCAGCCCCTTAAGCACCTCGGCTTCTATAGCGGCCAATTCCTCCCAGCGCTGCATTACTTCCGCCTTATTAAAATAATGCAGGGCCATTTCTACAAACACATTTCCATGTTTGGCTTCGGAAACGTAAATCATGTGGTAAAACTTGGCCAGCTCAGGATCTGAAATATTCTCGCTCACCAGCTTAAATCGCTCAAACCCCCGGTTTTCAACAATGGATGCAATGATCAGCCGATCGCGGAAGCGCTTCTCCCTATCGGAATGGCAATGCTTTAACAGGTTCTTTACATACAGATCCTCACCAATGGAGTGGTTGAGCTGAAGCCCTCGCGTCTCCATAATTTTATAGACGAGCCTGAAATGATCGAGTTCTTCAATACCGGTGTGGATGAGTTCGGGGATAATTTCGGTACGATCGGGATATTTGGCCACAAAACTCATCGCCATTGATGAAGCCTTCCGCTCACAATCTGCATGATCCTTTAAAAATTCATCAAAGTTGCCGAGCACACACTCCAACCATTCCGGAGAGGAATCGGCCGTTAGGCGAAGTGTTTCCACACTTAAATTTTCCATGCTGGCAAAACTAATTAATTTGACTACAGGGCATAAAAAACCCGCTGAGGGGAATTTCAGCG
Source organism: uncultured Owenweeksia sp. (assembly GCA_964574075.1). GTDB lineage: Bacteria > Bacteroidota > Bacteroidia > Flavobacteriales > Schleiferiaceae > Owenweeksia. The sequence goes on along the minus strand of CAZNMG010000462.1, from coordinate 5,959 downwards.
GGTTTGCAAAGGGCAGATTTCGCTAAGGTTTGGCAACATTTGAAAAATGCCCGTTTGTAACCGTGGTGCCATTGTCTGTAGTAAGGCTGAAGCTGCCGCTGAGGCCGCTGCCATCGGGGTCAAACTCATCCACCGTAACAGTTCCGCTCACACCCTGGGTTACGGTGCCACCCGCATCAAAGTATTCAAAAACAGCTGTACCCGTTGCATAGGTCGTGTCCACATCGAAAGTGCCGGCAGCACTACCGTAGATATCGAGTTCCACCTGCCGGTAGGTGCCACTTGTGGTGGCCCAATATACCCTTACCCTGCCACCCGGAGGCTCGGAAAGTTCTGCATTTCCACTAATCTGCTCCGAACCAAATTTCATACAGAAATTGGCATTATCAGGACAACCGGTCTGACTGGTTTCTTCTTTCTTTTCTTCTTCCTTTTTCTTACAAGATCCCATAAAAAACAGGGATCCCATGAGGGCAATAATGGTCAATGTCCTTGCTGTTCGCATAGTTGTTAGTGTATTAAAGTTTATCACAGCAAAAGAAGAATACCAAAGGGAACCACGCCATACGTCAATTGGCCTATTTCAAGACCCTGCCTTACTTTTGAACCATGGCAAAACCCATTTCCGAATTGGCTTCCTTCTATCAAGAGCGGTTTGGATACACGGCAGTCAACCCTGATCTTCTGCCTCTGGCACCACAACTGAAGCTGATCATAGTGATACCTGCCTTTCACGAATTCCCTGAGGAGACTTTTCGAAGCCTTGGGGAAAATGATATCGATGGCGACCAGGTAGAGATTCTGTTGGTGATCAACCACAGTGAAAATGCACCGGCTACTATTAAGGAATTTCATAAAAAGCAGACGGATGAACTGCGGAGGAAGGTTCTACAGAATGGCATTAAGGTGCATGTGATCACGGCTTTTGACTTACCGAAAAAGCACGCAGGGGTGGGGTTTGCACGAAAGATCGGTATGGACCTGGCACTTGCCCGTTTTGGCGCCATCAATTATGACGGTATGCTGGTATGCCTCGATGCTGACTGCACGGTTTCCAGTGGTTATCTTCAGGCGTTGCTGAAGTCTGAAACTGAAAAGGTCAATGGCTTGAGCATATATTTCGAACACCCCCTGGAGCGGGTGGAAAGTCCGGAAATTCGCCAAAGGATAATCAGCTATGAGATATGGCTCCGCTATTACATCAACGCTCTCAGATGGGCGGGATACCCCCATAGCTTTCACACCATTGGCTCCAGCATGGCTGCGCGGGCTTCGGCTTACGCCAAAGTGGGAGGCATGAACCGGAAAAAAGCCGGTGAGGATTTTTATTTCCTTCACAAACTGATCCCTCAGGGACGGTTCTATGACTTAACCGAAGCCACCGTCTTTCCTTCGGCACGTATTTCGGAGCGGGTTCCTTTTGGCACCGGGCGGGCCATGCTGGAGATGCAGGCAGGAACCAAGGGTTTCGATCAGCTTTACCACCCGGAGATCTTTACTTTGCTCAGGAAGTTTCTGCAAACCGGTGAGACTATCTTTGCTGAAAAGGAAAGCTGGCCACCTCTGATCAATGAGGCCTTTGAGGAATTTGGCTGGCATCCGGTGCTGGAGGCCTTGCATGGGCGCTCTTCAAACCCGCAGCAGGCGCTTACAAATTTCAATCACTGGTTTGATGGTTTTAAAGTGTTGAAGCTCGTCCACTACCTCCGCGATGAGCACTTCGGTACCTTACCGACAATAACGGCTGTCAATACGCTCTTCCCGGAAGCGGGGAAGAATAATGAAGAAATTCTGCTGTCTTTAAGGAACATGGATAAACGCAGCGCCCTGAAATTGAGCCTGTAGCCATGATCTACCACTGTCACTGAAATTATATTATTTTAGACCCCAATAATTTAATTGTCAGAAACATTTTTGAAGGTTTGAAATACCGTTTTGCAAAATACCTGCTGGCGTATTCGCTACCATTTACCGTAGCCCTGGCTTTCACCCGTGAAGGCTGGCTTACATTTTTGCCACTTATTTACTCCTTTGGAATCATACCACTTCTGGAGCTTTTAATGAGGAGCAATTCCACCAATATGGAGGAAGCCCAGCGGGAGTTGGTACGAGCAGACAAGACATATGACCTGCTGCTTTGGCTTATAGTTCCGGTACAGTATCTTTTCCTCACCTGGTATTTTTTCAATATCGCAGATGTGCCTGTTTTCACCACTACATGGTGGGGGCGTACACTGGGTATGGGTTTATTATGCGGGGTGCATGGCATTAATGTGGCGCATGAACTGGGCCACAGGCGCAGCGTATGGGAGCAACACCTGGCCAAGCTGCTTCTGCTAACCACACTTTATCCCCACTTTTTTATTGAGCACAACCAGGGGCACCACAAGCAGGTGGCCACGCCCGATGATCCGGCCACGGCTCGCTACAACGAATTTCTTTATACTTTTTGGTTTCGCACGATCCTGTTTTCCTACCTGCATGCGTGGCAAATAGAGGCGGAGCGATTGAGGCGGGCCCGTAAACCCTTCTGGAGCCTTCACAATGAGATGATACAGTTTACGCTGGCCGAAATTACATTGCTGGCTTTGGTTTTTATCGTCTTTGGTGCAGCGGTTACCCTTGGTTTTTGTGCAGCGGCCCTTTTTGGTGTGCTGATGCTGGAAACGGTAAACTATATAGAACACTACGGGCTCAACCGGAAAAAGGTGAATACCAGGCGCTACGAAAATGTTTCCGTCATCCACTCCTGGAACTCCGATCATGTGGTGGGGCGAATGCTATTGTTCGAGCTTTCGCGCCACAGCGACCATCATGCCCATTCCCACAAAAAATTTCAGGAGCTCAATTCCTATACGGAAAGTCCCCAGATGCCCACAGGATACCCCGGTATGATGTTGCTGGCTACGGTACCTCCGCTGTGGTTTTTGGTGATGAACAAAAGGGTGAGAAAAGCATCAATGATGCTTGCCCATGAGAAACAGTATTAATTATATTTGCAGCCCTTTTTGCGCGCACGTGGCGGAATGGTAGACGCGCTGTCTTCAGGAGGCAGTGTCCTTTGGGCGTGGAAGTTCGAGTCTTCTCGTGCGCACCGATTAAATAACTTAAAACCGCTTCAATCTCAGTGTTGGAGCGGTTTTTTATTGAATCATCTTCGGTTTTCATTCTGTTTTAAGTATCGTTTATAATCATAGGTTGCGTCTACGGGATAAGTTACAAACGGTTCTTTTTTACCATCGAAGAGAATTAATCCCCAAATGGGTTCGAGAGACTCTGTCTTTAAGGTAGTGGTTTTTCCATTCTCTAGTATAAAACTGATAAATCTGTTATCCGTATCAATAGTCTCAAGCCCTTGTTGTTCCAGGAATTCCCTCGCTTTTGCCACGTGCCACATCGCATCATCTGCAATTGTATAAAAATCCTCAAGTCCTCTTTCTTCTTTTAGTTCTTTAATTCTCAAACTGTCAGGATGAAAAAAGACTGCAGCAGATTGAGAAATAGTCAAAGTGTCAGACCTTTGTCCGGTTGAAATTTGGTTATCAACTTCAATCTCTTCAGACATGGTTATCAGGAGAAGGAGAATTATACTCGTTAAAATTGATTTCATTGGTTTGGTCAAATCCTGACTAACTTCAGGTTTTATTGTTGATTAACATTTAGTTGCAGATAAATTAAATCTCATCCTTTTAAGTCCTGACTGTCCTTTATCCTTAATGTTAGCTCATGAAATTAACGGAGTTTCTTCGAGTGCGGAATGCCCGCCAATGTCTATTTGTTGTTGTTACCAGGAACTTTTTTCAATCGATTGAGTCTCATTTTCAGTTGGTCGTAATTATCTACTTCAGTCTCTCGATTGAAGGTCCTGTTCTTAAATCCAAGCTCTAAAAGACTAATCAGGTATTCGTCCGGATAAATTTGTGAAATGCATTTGTCCACCACCTCAGGTTTACAAATGAATATTCCGCCTAGAACGTCAGCGGCAAGCTCGTTTGCGGAGCCTTTGGTCTTCAAAAGCATTCTCAGAAAATGGCTAAATAGACCATAATCTTTGCCTTCGCAAGTAAGATTCTCCACTTGACGAAGAGCAGGATTCAGCTTTTTATCCACAAAGTCGTGGGAGTAGCTTGGGTTTCCAAAATTATTCCCATATTCTTTCATTAATGTGATTAATTCCTGTTTTTGATTTTGTCCATATGCGTTGAAATCAAGGAAAATAAAATGAAGAAGGAAGATTATGGCTGTTGTTTTCATAATGGCTTTCAATAGTTCGAATAAATTCAGGGTGGCTTGGTTCATGGTTTTGTAAAGGAACAGTAAGCTGGGCAGGAAAGCTCCTCCCGGAACGGGATTAGAGCCGACTTGCGTTTATTTTGTATTGGCGTTAGTTTTTCTTTTATTAAACATCTGAGGAATTATCACTCCTAAAAAAACAAGAACCAAAAGCAGAGGGATTGGATTCTTAAACCCTCCTAAGAAGAATGCAAAAACCCCAATCAGTCCGATAAGTCCCACGATTACAATGTAGACCTTTGCAAACCTTGAGTTGTAAAAACCAGTTTCTAAAATTTTGAATGTCTCATTCTTTTGGTTATGAGATTCCACGAGGTCCATAAATCGATGCTTTTGTTTTTGAAATTCTTTGGATTTCCTTCCATCCACCAATCCTGTCAGCTGAATTTTTTTGCCGTTGTGCAGCCTAATTGTGAGGGTCTCTATATATTGAGAATATGTAGCATTATAAGATTTTAATTCAGACCAATTATGTTGTTGATCACCAATCATAATAGAATCACTAGAGAAGTTGACTGCCAGCTGGTACTGTGCCAACCTAAATGGAACCGTAAAAAGTAGAAGGACAAATCCACCTATTATGGAGTAGGTAGTCAAATCATTAAGGTCTTTTGGCAGAAGATAAAAGGTCAGGGCAAGGCACAAGATAAGCAGAATCCAGATGGATAGCAGTCGTAGTCGTGAAGTTAATGTTATGGTCGAGTTCATTTTTAATTAAGGCCCCACGTACATAAAGACGCAGGCCTGCGATTATAGCATAATATAAAGCAGCCTCTCACACCATGCAAAATAGCCACTTATCTTGAACTAACCCACTGCCGTAGTTTTTAATTTCTGGAAATGCTTTGACTTACCGAAGCCTTAGTAGAAGTTTAAAGGTGGGCCTTTAAGAGGCAGGAGAGACTTGGCGGAGCCGCACTATTTTGCTACAGGTAAGCGCACCTGCCGCACCTCACCTGCTCGTCTTATGGAATATGATATTGGTGGGAAGAACAGAGGCGCGAAGTGAAACCCCGTTAATTCTTTAAAAACCAAACCGTAAAGGTGGTTCCTTTTCCCCAGGTGCTTGTAACCTGGATCTTACCACCTGCATTGGTTATAATTTTGTTGGCCAGATACATGCCTATGCCCGTGCCCTCCACATTTTTTGTGGAGGCGCCATGAACCCTTTTAAACTTCGAGAAGATTCCTTCTACCTTGTCTTTCCTTATCCCAATGCCATTATCCTCCACCGATAGGAGTATATAATTATCCTTTTCTTCTGTCCGGATAGTAATTCTCAGTCTTCGATCAGGAGACCTGTACTTTATGGCGTTGGTTAGTAGGTTTAACAATATGCTCCTGAGGTTTTTCTTCATAAACGGAATCTCTGACACCTTAAAATCCGTTTTAATAATGGCATTTGATTGTCTCAGTACTTCACTAATACCTGATTTGATATCCTTTAGTAAATTCTCTATACCTATTTTTTTGTATTTACCTTCCCAAATCTCCTTTTCAATTTGAGAAATGTCTGTAAGGTCGGTGATGATATCCATAAGTCCATTGGCTGATCTGTAAACAAATCCACCAAATTTCTTTATTTCACTCTCATCCATTTCATCAATATTATTCTGCAATTCCTCGCTGGATATGAGCAAATTCACCATTTGATTTCTAAGATCAT
>CAZNMG010000461.1:0-16820 GCA_964574075.1 uncultured Owenweeksia sp. | reverse complement strand
ACCGAGTACACCGGTGTATACTACCACACCATCCCGGATGAGGCGCACTTTTGTGTTGCGGGTGATGGTGCCATCCAGCACATAACACCCGGCAATGGTTCCCACTTTGGATATCTTAAAGATCTCACGAACCTCCACATTGCAGGTCACCTTCTCCTTCACTTCAGGCGAAAGCATACCTTCCATGGCATCGCGTATTTCGTTTATTGCGTCATAGATAATGGAGTACAAACGGACATCCACCTGCTCTTTTTCTGCAAGCTTACGGGCACTGGCCGATGGCCGCACCTGGAAACCAACAATTATAGCATCGGACGCGGTAGCGAGCAAAATATCAGATTCGCTGATCTGGCCTACAGCCTTGTGAATGATATTAACCTGTATCTCATCGGTGCTCAGCTTTTGTAAGGAGTCTGACAAGGCTTCGATAGAACCGTCCACATCACCCTTCACAATTACATTGAGCTCCTGGAAGTCGCCAATGGCTAACCTGCGGCCAATTTCCTCAAGGGTGAGGTTTTTCTGGCTACGGGCACTTTGCTCACGCTGCAACTGGGTACGCTTGGTAGCGATAGCTTTAGCCTCACGCTCATCAGCCATTACCACAAAGGTGTCCCCGGCCTGGGGAGCGCCATCAAGGCCAAGGATGCTCACAGGACGGGCCGGACCGGCTTCTTTTACACGGTGGCCCCTCTCATCAAGCATGGCTCTGACCTTTCCGCTGTACTGGCCAGCCAAAACGTAATCACCTATCCTGAGTGTTCCATTTTGCACCAATATGGTGGAGAGATATCCGCGGCCTTTATCCAGCGAAGCTTCCACCACAGTACCTCCAGCATTTCGGTTGGGATTGGCTTTCAGGTCCAGCAGTTCGGCTTCAAGCACTACCTTTTCGAGCAATTCATTTACACCCTGGCCGGTTTTGGCTGAAATGTCATGAGATTGGATCTTTCCACCCCAGTCTTCCACCAGAAGGTTCATGCTGGCGAGACTTTCCTTTACCTTTTCGGGATTGGCAGTAGGCCTGTCAACCTTATTAATGGCAAATACAATAGGCACACCAGCCGCTTGGGCATGGCTGATCGCCTCGCGGGTTTGAGGCATCACATCATCATCTGCGGCAATAACGATAATTGCCACATCGGTAACCTTGGCACCACGGGCCCGCATAGCGGTAAATGCCTCGTGACCCGGAGTATCCAAAAAGGTGATATTCTGGCCTTCACTTATTTCTACAGAGTAAGCCCCGATATGCTGCGTAATACCTCCGGATTCACCGGCAATTACATTCGCTTTACGCACATAATCGAGCAGTGAGGTTTTACCGTGGTCCACATGGCCCATAACGGTAACAATAGGAGCACGTGGCATGAGATCCTCTTCCGAATCCTCTACCACTTCAATGGCCTCGGTTACATCTGCACTTACAAACTCTACCTGGTAACCAAATTCCTCGGCCACAATCTGAAGGGTTTCCCCATCAAGGCGCTGATTCATGGTAACCATCATACCCAGCGACATACAGGCGCTGATAATGTCATTTACACCCACATTCATCATGTTAGCCAGCTCGCTTACGGTAACAAACTCAGTAACCTGAATAGTGCGGCTCTCTTCCTCCTGTCGCATTTCTTCAATTTCTGCCTGCTCCCTACGCTCCTGGCGTCTCTCTCTCCTGAATTTGGATGATTTTGATTTTTTTCCTCCCCCGGTCAGCTTTTCGAGGGTTTCCTTAATCTGCTTCTGAACTTCCTCTTCGGTAAGCTCGCGCTTTGGTTCGCCCTTTCTTCCGCCTGGTCTTGCCCCGGGCTTACGGCCGGTATCGCCAGTGGAAGGACCACCACCCGTGGGGCGGATGCGCTTACGCTGTGGTTTACTGCTCTTGGCTTTTTCGCCACTGCTGCTGGCCACCTTTTTCTTTTTGGGGCGGTCAAATTTGGAGAGGTCCACCTTCTCTCCTGTAAATCTGGGACCCGAAAGTTTGGTGTATTTGGTTTGAATGCGGTCCGAATCTACCTTTTCAGCAGGTTTTTCTTCCTCTTCCGCAGCTGCAGGTTTTGGGGTGGCTTCCTCTTCCGCGACTTCTTCATCTTCTTCCGGAGCCTGGGGTTCAGCCTCAGCGGGCTTTTCAGGTTCCTCAACAGGGGCTTCCTCTTCCACAGTCTTTTCAACTTCCGGAGCGGGAGCTTCCTTTTCCCGGGGTTCTTCCTTCGGAGCTATTTCCTCTAGGGCTTCCGGAGTCTCTTCGGGCAGTTCAGCAGTTTGTTCTTTTTTCGGCTTTTCCTCGGCAGGAGTTTCCTTTGGAGCCGCAGGTTTTTCAAGATCGATCTTACCGACCATCTTAGGACCAGAAACCGAGGAGCGGGCTCTTATCACCTCTTTCTCCTCCTTCTCATCCTGCTCGGCACGGAGTTTTTCCTTTTCCTCTTTTTTCTGCTGGCTAACCTTTTCGGAGGCTTCCTTTTTTGCCATATCAGGAGCAAACTTCTCCATGGCCAATTGAATGAATTCCGGCTCTACCTTTGTGGTAGGGCGCAGCTTTCCTTCCAGACCCTTGTCCTGGAGAAATTCCACCAGGGTGTTTACCCCTGTATTACATTCCTTCGCAAGTTGACTAAGTCGTAAAGACTTTCCTGCCATAAAATTATCTATCTTTTATTCCTCAAATTCTGACCTCAATATGCTGCGGACTTCCTCAATAGTTTCCTGCTCAAGGTCAGTACGGGAAACCAGTTCATCAACGCTCAAATCAAGAACGCTTTTAGCAGTATCGCAGCCTTTCGCTTTTAATTCCTCAATGATCCAGGCTTCTATTTCATCGGAAAATTCGGTGAGTTCCACATCCTCATCTTCATCCACATCGCGGTACACGTCTATCTCGTACCCCGTGAGCTGGCCGGCAAGCTTAATGTTAAGACCTCGCTTTCCAATGGCTAGTGATACCTGATCAGGCTTCAAAAACACATCCACCTTACCATTATCCTCGTCAATGGTGAGCGAGGTAATTTTGGCCGGGCTCAGGGCCCGTTGTATATAAAGCTGTGTATTGCTGGTATAGTTGATCACATCAATATTCTCATTGCCCAGTTCACGCACAATGCTGTGGATGCGGCTTCCCTTCATACCCACGCAGGCACCTACCGGATCGATGCGGTCATCATACGACTCCACCGCTACCTTGGCTTTCTCGCCCGGTTCGCGCACCACATTTTTTACGGTAATAAGTCCATCAAAAACCTCAGGGATTTCCTGTTCAAAAAGCTTCTCCAGAAACTTAGGACTGGTACGGGAAAGAATAACCACGGGCTTGGTACCCTTTAAATCAACCGCTTTTACCACGGCCCTTACGGTGTCACCTTTGCGGTAATAATCGCTATGGATCTGCTGATCCTTTGGGAGTATCAATTCATTCTGATCATCGTCATAAATAATAACAGCACGAGGACGTACATGATGTACTTCGCCCGTCATTATCTCCCCTTCGAGATCCTTATATTTCTTATAAATAATAGCGTTATCATGCTCCTGAACCTTTTGCACCAGGTTTTGGCGAAAAGCCAATATAAACCTCCGCCCCTGATCGATGAGCTTCAATTCTTCAGAAACCTCTTCACCAACCTCAAAATCAGGCTCTATTTTCAGGGCTTCCGACAATTCTATTTCGAGATTTTCGTCTTCCACCTCCCCATCGGGTACAATGGTACGGTTGCGCCAAATCTCCAGGTCCCCCTTATCGGGGTTCACGATGATGTCAAAATTCTCATCATCGCCATATTTCTTTTTTAACTGATTTCTCAAAGCATCTTCAAGGATGGCCATGAGGGTCACCCTGTCAATATTCTTTTCTTCCTTAAAATCAGAAAAGCTTTCAATTATCGCTTGATTCTCCATTACTCCGATGATTAAAACCTGATTTCCAGTCTTGTTTCTAAAATTTTATCCAAACTAATATTTTCCTCGCGCTTCACCAGCTGTTTTCCCTTGCCTTTTTCACGCGGTACCTTTTCCTGCCATGTAAGATGTATCTCATCATCAGCAAAAGCCACCAGGTCAGCTTTAATCTCGCGGCCGTCATTGAGCTTTACCTTTACAGGCCTTCCTACACTCTTGGCATATTGCTCTTTCACCTTTAGGGGTGAGCCCACACCAGGGGAGCTAACTTCCAACGAAAAATCGTTTTCTTCCCTGTCCAATCCATGCTCTACTTTCCGGCTTATACGCCCCAGCTTCTCAAGGGAAATTCCTTCCGGATGATCCGCCTCCACAGTGATTCGATTGCCGGTATCCATCGAGAAATCCACCAGGAAAGCGCCTTCTTCACGAATTGCTTCCTGAATCAGCTCCTCAATTTTATCCCGTTCGATCATTGTGTGGTAATAAAAGAGGGGACAGCTGTCCCCTCGTTTGAGGCGGCAAATATACAATTATTATTCTTCCTTCCCTAACCATCAAAGGGTTAACATTTCCGTCACCAATCCCTCCAAACCTGTGGTTGCCTTCTCTTTTATATGATGGATATTTCCCAGGGTTGCAGAGCTGAATTCGGCCGGATCGATGAGCACCACCGGCACCTCTGCCCGCGCCTCATGCACAAGGCCTGCAGCAGGGTAAACACCAAGAGATGTACCCACCACCAGTACCATGTCGGCACGGCTCACCAGTTCTGCCGCAGGCTCTATCAAAGGCACCATCTCCCCAAACCAAACCACATGAGGCCGAAGCTGTGATCCTTTTTCGCAACAATCGCCCATTTTCAACTCCCCTCCCTCAACATTATATATAAGCCCGGGGTCAACCGAGCTCCTGGCCTTGCGCAACTCCCCATGCAGATGGAGCACCCGTGAAGAACCGGCCCTCTCATGCAGGTCATCCACATTCTGGGTGATGATCTCCACCTCGAATCTTTCCTCTAACCGTACCAGGGCTCGGTGCCCGGCATTGGGTTCTACATTTAATAGCTGTTTCCTGCGGTCGTTATAAAAACGCTGCACTAGTTCGGGGTTTCGCTCCCACGCTTCAGGCGTGGCGACATCATAAATGCTGTACTCCTCCCACAGGCCATTACTGTCACGAAAGGTTCTCAATCCACTTTCAGCACTCATGCCCGCACCAGTGAGCACCGCTATTTTCCCAATACTGGCTATATTTCCTATTTTGGGAATTATTTCATGTTTTGGAGAAATTTCGTGCCGTGCCATTTTTTTAGTGTTAATTCCGGTTGATTAATCTCAATAACCCCTTGGAGTTTATCATTGCAGAAAACTTATATTTGGTTCGCAAATTGTGGCAATAATACCTTTTCAAACCAACTAATGACTGACAAAGTAAGAATTCTAATCGTTGATGATGAACCGCTCATCAGAGATGCTCTCGCCTTTAAACTCACAAAAGAAGGATACTCGGTAGAAACAGCTGAAGATGGCGAAAAGGCCATTGAGAAGATTGATAATGAGAAGTATGATATCGTAATTTCGGATGTGATGATGCCATTTATAAGTGGCTTTGAACTGTTAAAGATCCTTAAGGAAAGAGGCACTCAGGCACCCGTGTTATTATTGACTTCCCTGAATTCGGAGAATGCCGTTCTCAAGGCATTCGAATTGGGAGCCGATGATTACATGACCAAACCATTTAGCCCCAAAGAATTATCCTCCCGAATAAAAAAGTTATTAAAAAAAGGAGATTCCTAAAGTGGGAAACTTCTAGTAATATACCAGCCAGGCCTCCGGGAAATCCTGCTGCACTTCAGCATATCTTTCCTGGGCCTGCCGCAGTTCATTAAAGCTTCCACACACCACCCGATAGGTATTGAGATAGTCCACATACAAAATTTCCACCTGAGGATTTCCGATCTCTGAAGCCAGTCTTTCAGCCCGGCTCTTTTCCTTTACGCTACTTACCACCAGCCTCCATCTCTGAGGCCCCGTATTTTGCTGCACTTCATTTGTATTTGTGGCCTCGGAATCCATTGCCACAACAGCGGTTGTATCGATGACCGTTTTTTCTTCTACTTCCACAGGATCAATTACCTCTACCGTGTCGCTGTCAGCGGTATTTTTCGCGAAAGGGTTTTTAAAGTTGAAGTCGCTGTCGCAGGCTACCGCAGTAGCCACTATTGTAAGAGGAATAAGAAAGATCGATGATTTTCGTAAGCCTTTAGGCATAGAGTGTAAATATTAAAGCTTTGCAATTTAAGATTTTGCCCTACAAACCTACCATCTTTAAAAACGATAAGCCACCGTCAGGCTTAAAAACCAGTTTAACGGCTCACCGGGATAGTAGTAGCGCGGCATTGAACCACCAAAGGATTGATTGTTCACTACCGTCATCGCGGCATATTGTTGATCCGTTAGATTTTTAATACCCACTCTCCCTGAGAGCAGCCATTGTTGTGTAAGCAAACGGCTATAGTCAAGCCATGATTGTAAGATCCAAAATGGCTGATTTCGCACTGAATTCTGATCATTGATGAAATACCCTCCGGTACCACGGTATTGAAGGCCGAGGGTAAACTGCCCTTGACGCGAGACATTTGGTTCCGCACGGTTCTCCTTTCCATAGGATATTTCGCTAGTGAAACTGGCCTGCCACTCAGGAAAACCCGGCAGCCTGTTATTATCAAAACTACCTGAGGTATCGCTAAATGATTTGTAGGCAAAGTAACCATAGTATCCGCCTGCCCACAGGCTAAGTGTGAAGGCCCGGCTTTTAACTACGTCTTCACTGGTAAGCGTAAAGATTTTCAGGTCTTCGAACCCAAAGTCCAGCTCCAACCCTGAATGGCGGCTGCTACCTGAATTGGTGGCCACCACCTGATCCGGCCCCACCACCCTGGGCACTATTAGATTTTGAACCTCCGAATAGTAAATGTTTGAATTCCAAAAAAAATGGGGCATCAAACCATGCTTTGCGCCCTTTAAACCCAACTCCCCGGTCCATGCCATTTCAGGCTTGAGTTCTGCATTTATACTACCGTCCGGATCAAGGTTTTCCTCCAGCGAGGGTATAGAGTAACTGCGGTAAATCTGTAATACCGGCATAGCTTTGGCCGCCAGGCTGCCATAATAAGCCACTTCCAACCGCGGGGCCAACAACAGCGGAGAGTTATATTCCGTCTCTTTTCCCTCATTAAACCGGTTAGAACGATAAAAAGCATTTAGCGCCAGCTGGTATTTTAGTTTCTGATGGTCATGCTCACCACCGAACAGACCTGAGCTAAATGACAGGCCGGCATTTATCAATTGAGTGGTAAGGTTGGTAGAATTAATTTCAGCGCCCTTATTATTAAAGGTGGCAGCAATGCTATCGTAGCGATTTTCGAAAGTAGTTGCCTCCTCTGTTCCCAGGTGATATTCAGCAAATGCGCGTATAGCACCCTTTCGTTTTCCGTCCAGTGGCTTTTCAAATGAAGCCCTGAGGCCGCCATGATGGCTTACATCGTCAAGAATATTAAAAGGGCGCGGTTCAAAGCCATTGCGATACTGGTAAAAAACAGTCAGGGTATAGTAGGTTTTAGGATGCTGTGAACTTGAATCTCTATTACTGTAGGTAACCCCGGTGATCAGTTTTTCATACTGCTCATATCCGTTAATTTCTGCCCAACTCTCAGCTGCGATTTCAGGAGTGCTCAAATAATCATCCAGCGAAAGCGAAGAGGGTATACCCGCTTTGTTTTTTAAGGCGTAGAGAAGCACCTGCAGGTTTCTATTGAACAGATCATTGCCATTCAGAAAGATGGACTGACGCTGAAAGTCGCTGTTTTCACGCCATCCATCTGATGAGCCATTCTCATATCCTATTGTGAGGCCCTGAGATGAATTGGTGTAGAACACGTTTTCGGAAATAAGACCAAATGATCCTGCCGTAAAAACATTCCTGATCTGATTCGGGGTTTGTGGCAGATCTTCTGAGGAACTAAAATCATCATTCCACTCTTCCCTGGTCCGGAGTTGCACTATACTGCCAAGTGCGTTTGGAAAAGCATTGGTACCGGGGCTATGCAAAATAGCGGCTTCCAGGTAGAGCGGGTTGATATCTTCAAAGGTGGAGAAACCCTGGAGGGTGGTGAGAGGTATTTCATCGAGATAGAAAAGAGTACGTGAGGTGGTATACTGGCTACGGGCGCCAAAGCCGCGGTAACTGAATTTCGCAGTATTTGCGGCTCCTTCCTGGGAACTGGCCCCGGCAATCAGATTAAGACTGTTTGAAATATTCAAAACGGGTGAGGAAATATTCAATTTCACCAGCTGATTGGGCACGCCCGGCCTGTAAACCGGTTGTTCCCTTACCTCTACTTCCTGGAGTGTAACGCGAACAGTATCATCATCCTGGCACCACACCAGAAATGGAAGAGAGCATATTATCAGCAAAAATCTCCTCATGATCATTATTTACCCTGGCTCCTGGCCAGGTTCATGACTCAATACTACCCGGGCCTACTCGGCCGACCCAGCCAGCACGCCTTTTAACGAAGCTTTAAATTTTGCAGGGGGCAATTTTTCCTATTTTAGCCCGCAATTTTACAACCGTGAGCAAGTTACCCGATAAATTCACCAGGCGCAGATTGCGCTCTTCCTACCTTTCGGTAGTAATAAGCATTGCGCTGGTACTATTTGTTCTTGGCATATTCGGACTTCTTGTACTGAATGCCAACAATATCGCCCGGGAGGTGCGGGAAAACTTTGCCGTAAGTGTGCTCATCACCAATGAAGCTTCTGAAGTAGAAGTGCGGCAATTTCAGAAAAGCCTGGCCCTTGCACCTTACACGAAATCCACGGAGTATATATCTAAGGAAGAAGCGGCTGAAGAACTGCGGCAGGAACTCGATGAGGACTTTATGGAATTCCTGGGTTACAACCCGCTTCTCAACAGTATTGATATCCGCCTCAAGGCTGAGTATGTGAATGAAGAACAACTCACCTATCTCGAAAAGGAATTCTCCAAAAATGAATTTGTGAGCGAGGTGGTATATGATAAGCCGCTCATTCACATGATGAATGAAAATATAGAAAGGATCGGGTTTTTCCTGATTGGTGGCTGCGTTTTGCTTTCGCTGATAGCCATAGGTCTTATCAACAGCTCCATCAGGCTTTCCATTTATTCGAGGCGATTTATTATTAAGACCATGCAACTGGTTGGCGCCACCAAGTCATTTATCCGGAAACCGTTTATCTGGAGAAGCTTCCGCCATGGAGTTTATGGCGCATTGGTAGCCAGCGGCCTGTTATTGCTCCTTATCCGCTACGGCATGAGCAAGGTACCCGGGTTGGCCGAAATGCAGGACGCAGTGACCCTCGCCATTTTGTTTGGTGGCATCTTCCTTATAGGAATAGTAATTTCGCTGGCCTGCACCTTTTTTGCACTACGTAAATATTTGAAACTTACTACAGATCAATTATACTTTTAAGATGGAAAAGCAAACCTTTATCTTCAGCCGTAAAAATTACATCCTCATGTTTGCCGGTATAGCCCTAATGATCATCGGGTTCATACTGATGGTAGGTGGCGGTAGTGACAACCCAGAGGTATTCAATGAGGAGATATTTTCATTCAGAAGAATCGTTCTCGCTCCTATATTTATCTTAGCAGGCCTTTTTATAGAGGTTTTTGCTATAATGATGAAAGGTAGCTCAACTAATGGGTAGACTCGAAGCTCTGTTTCTGGGAATAATTCAGGGACTAACGGAATTTCTTCCGGTAAGCAGTAGCGGTCACCTCGAATTGGCCAAGGCAATTTTCGGGGATGAAAGTCTGCCGGCAGAGAGCCTGCTGTTTACTGTTGTGGTTCACTTTGCCACAGCGCTTGCCACCATCATTGTTTTCCGGTCAGAGGTGGTACAGATCTTTAAAGGTCTCTTTCGCTTTAAGAACAATGAAGAATTCCGGTTCAGCCTGAGCATCGTTATTTCCATGATCCCTGCTGCTGCAATAGGGTTGCTCTTTGAGGATTTGATCGAAAGCTTTTTTAGTGGGCAGGTACTGCTGGTAGGCTCAATGCTTCTGGTAACCGGCATATTGCTCATTTTTGCCAACAATGCACGCTCCGGTGAAAAAAAAATCAATTATAAACGGGCACTGATCATCGGAATCGCTCAGGCTATAGCCATTATTCCGGGGATAAGCCGCAGCGGTGCCACCATCTCCACAAGCCTTATGTTGGGAATGGATAAAACGCGGGCTGCCCGGTTTTCATTTCTTATGGTAGTACCCCTTATCATCGGTAGAATGGGCAAGGACATTCTTGATGGGGCCTTTGACGTGGAATACATCCAACCCATGCACCTGATGCTCGGATTTGGAGGAGCTTTTTTTACCGGCCTGTGGGCGTGTGCCTGGATGATCGACATCATCAGACGCGCCAGTCTCAACTTATTTGCCCTTTACTGTTTTCTGATCGGGATACTGGCAATCTTTTCAACCTTCGCCTTTGAATACCAGATTAAAGTCTGAGGACTTTCTAAACGGACAACTTCTTCTCATTGATAAGCCCCTGAACTGGACCTCTTTTGATGTGGTCAACAAGATCCGCTATGGTATCCGTAAGAGTTTTGACATTAAGAAAATAAAGGTAGGCCATGCCGGCACACTTGATCCGCTGGCTACAGGCCTGCTCATACTTTGCACCGGAAGAGCGACCAAGCAGATATCGGACTATATGAACCTGCCCAAGGAGTATACGGGTATTATAAAGCTTGGCGCCACCACCCCGAGTTATGACCTGGAGTCGCAAGTGGATCAAACGTACGTAACAGCGCATATCACCGATGAAATGATTGAAACTGTACGGCAACAGTTTAGTGGTGAGATCGAACAAGTACCACCGATATTTTCGGCCATCAAAAAGGATGGGCAAAAAGCCTATGACCTTGCCCGGAAAGGACAGGATCCTAAAATGGAAAGCCGGCAGGTACATATTCACGAACTCGATCTCCATCGCGAATCTGAACTCGAAGTTACCTTCAGGGTGAAATGCAGTAAAGGGACCTATATCCGAAGCCTGGCGCACGATATCGGCAAGGCGCTCAATTCCGGGGGCTACCTTACGAATTTACGGAGAACCAAAATTGGTGATTTTAAAGTAGAGGAAGCTGTTGCTCCGCTTGCCTTCCTTGAGCAATTGCAACCGTAGCGTACTTAGTCGAGATATCTGCTGTCCCAGAGGGAGGAGTTAAAATTCCGCATCCTGCTAAAGCCATAAAGGGCGGTGAGCCCTCCAAATCCAATAAACAGGTAAAAGAAAAAGATCACCCTCGGCACAATTGAACTCTGCGCATAGGAGCCCAGATAAAGGGAATCCGGTGCCAGCATCATTACCATGAAGGCCAATGCAGCCACAGAGGCAAGCAAGGTTTTGAAGTTGCGGAAAGGCAATACCAGAAATTTACGGACGGGATTGAGATCATTGCCCCATTTATGAACCAGGTAAAAGCGATCTGCTGAGAGTGGAATAAAAAGTAGCGGGTCCTTATCGCGCTCCTGAAGGTTAAAAACCGGTGCCGGGGCCATAATTTTGAAACTGCTGATCTCTGCCCCCTGATTGCGCTGCAGTGCTTTTATTTTGCTGATGGCTTCATAGGGAATTTCACCACGGAAATAGCGGCCATCCAAAAACCTCAGGCGATATTGGGTGCAAATTTTCTTTATCTGGTCGCGGTGAAAAATGCGCTCCGGATCCAACAGATCGTAACGTAGCTGCGCCTGCTCTCCTCCGCCACCAATGATGTTATTCAGTATTTCATCATCTACCTCATCCTCCTTCTGCAGTAACATCCGGTAAGCTTCCAAAACCTGGTCCTGCTCACGTTTTTGATCCTGCCTTCGGGCGTTAGCCAATGCTTTTTCCAAATTCACCCCTTGCCACATTTTTCCTTTTTTTCGGTTTCAAACGTATAAAAGTATCAAGAAAGTATGACCTTTGAAACCCCTTAATCGCAGCCATGGTTCAATATGAATATTGAAGAATTACGTGAATTTTGCCTGGCTCTGCCCGGCAGTGATGAAGGCTGCCCATTTGGTGATGACACGCTCGTATTTAAAGTAGCCGGGAAGATGTTCGCACTTGTGAGCCTCAATGCAAATCCCCTGCAGGTAAATTTAAAATGCGAGCCGCAGCAGGCCATTTTGCTGAGGGAAAAACACCCTTCGGTCATTCCCGGCTATCATATGAACAAGGCACACTGGAACACCGTGATTATAGATGGGTCAGTAAACGATACCACTCTTCGCGCGTGGATTATGGATTCTTACAAACTAGTATATAAAAGTTTACCTAAATGGAAAAAAGAGGAGTTGGACACACAATGAGAGGGCTGTTAAAATATTTCTTCCAGGGACTTATTCTGGTAGTGCCGATCACCGTTACCCTTTATATTATCTGGGAAGTGTTTTTGATACTTGACGGATTAATACCTATCAATATTCCGGGACTGGGCCTGCTGCTCATCATCATTTTTGTTACCGTCCTTGGCGTTGTTTCGCGCCACCTCCTTTCTGAACAGGTTATCAGCATCTTTGAAGGTATTGTAAAAAGAGCCCCACTGATAAACGTGATCTACACAGCGGTACGCGACCTGATGAATGCCTTTGTGGGCAACAAAAAAAGCTTTAGCAAACCAGTGCTGGTAAAGCTTTATGAAAATTCGGAGATCAGAAGGATGGGTTTTATCACCAACAACAACTTCGAAAAACTCAGTGACACATGTGATCTCATTACGGTTTACCTCCCCCACTCCTATAATATATCCGGAAATATGTTTCTCGTACCTGCGCGGTACATCGAACCATTGAGGGCCAATGCCTCGGATGTAATGAAGTATGCGGTGAGTGGTGGTGTCACCGAAATAGAAATGCTAAGTGAATTGGCGGAACAACAAACAAAAGGAACTGCCAGTGAGGAGAGGGAAGGTACCAACCCGGCCTAGTCGACCGCCCGGCTCTTTTCCCCAAGGCTGAAGAGCAGCCCATTCACCAGCGAAAGTACAAGGCTGAATAGCAAGGCCCACCAGAAATTGGTTATTTCAAAGCCACTGATCAGGGCATCGGCAGCCATTATTATCAAAGCATTGATCACAAAAAGGAAAAGCCCGAATGAAATGATGGTGGCGGGAAGCGTAAAAAATATGAGCAAAGGCTTTAGAGTAACATTGAAAACGGCCAGCACCAGAGCTACCACTATGGCAGTCCAAAAACTGCTGAGCACCACGGCATCCCCGAGTATCCAGGCGGTTACAAATATGCTCAGTGTGTTTACTATAAGCTTAAGTAGAAGATTCATATAATAATTTGCAATATTGCAGGCATTAAACTACAAACAATAATGAAGTTAAAAGTCTTTTTGTTTCCGGCAGTAGCAGCAGCCCTTAGCTGCGCCTGTCAAAATACTGAAAAAACAGAGGAAGAAACAAATATGGAAAGCCGTGAAGTGGTAGAGGACGTGCATTCCTATGCTAAGCCCGCTGAGGCTGTGGTCACCCATTTGAACTGGGATGCCAAAGTTGATTTTGAGAACAGGAAGATCAGCGCCACGGCTGCATGGGATATCAAAGCTAAATCTGATGCAAAAGAGATTATTTTTGATACCTACGGCCTTACCATAAAGGATGTGCAGGTAAATGGTGAAGAGGCAGAATACAGCATGGGTGAGTTTAAAAAAGACTTGGGCAAACCACTCACCGTACAACTTCCCCAAGGTGCCAAAACGGTATCAATAACCTATGAAACCACCGACAGTGCCCGCGCATTACAGTGGCTCGATGCCGAACAAACAGCCGACAAAAACATGCCCTTCCTGTTTACGCAGTCGCAAGCCATACTCGCCCGCTCATGGATCCCTACCCAGGATAGCCCGGGCATACGCTTTACCTATGATGCAAAGGTAGAAGTACCCGACAGCATGCTCGCCCTGATGAGTGCCGAGAACCCGCAGGAAAAAAATGAAAGTGGCATCTATAACTTTAAAATGCCTCAGCCCATTCCATCCTACCTGCTGGCTTTAGCCGTAGGCGATGTGGAGTTTGAAGCAATTTCTGAACGGACTGGTGTCTATGCTGAAAATTCCCTGCTCGATACCTCAGCTTATGAGTTTGCCGATCTTGAAAAAATGGTGCAGGCTGCCGAAGACCTTTATGGGCCCTATGCCTGGGGCCGGTATGATATCATTGTATTGCCCCCATCCTTCCCTTTCGGTGGAATGGAAAACCCACGCCTCACCTTTGCCACACCCACTATTGTGGCCGGAGATCGTTCGTTGGTTAGCCTCGTAGCCCATGAACTGGCGCACAGCTGGAGCGGAAACCTGGTCACCAATGCCACATGGGATGATTTCTGGCTAAACGAAGGCTTTACGGTATACTTTGAGCATCGCATAATGGAGGAGGTATACGGCAAGGAGTACTCCGAAATGCTGGCCAGCCTTACCCGCTCCGAACTGCTTGAGGACGCTGAGAGTATGATGGAAGAAAATGCAAAGGATACCCGTCTTAAACTGGATCTGGAAGGACGTAACCCCGATGATGGTGTCACCAGCATCCCCTACAACAAGGGCTATTTCTTTCTGCGTTTGATAGAGGAAGAAGTAGGCAGGGAGAAATTTGATCAGTTTCTGAAAGAGTATTTTGAGAAAAACAAGTTTGAGGTGATGACCACCGAAGGCTTTCTGGACTACCTGAAAGCCAACCTTCTCACCGAAGAACAAATGGAGAAACTAAAGGTGAACGAATGGATTTACGAAGAAGGCATTCCTGACAACCTGCCGGAGGTGGCCTCCGACCGTTTTGCAATTGTTGACTCCGCACTGACGGCTTTTACTGAAAAAGAACAGATCCCTGCAAAAGAAACCACTGCTGAATGGACCACTCACGAATGGCTGCACTTTATAAACTCCTTACCCGCAGATATTTCTAAGGAACAGCTTTACGAACTGGATAAGGTGTACAAATTCACCCAAACCGGAAACAGCGAGATCGCAGCTGCGTGGTTTCAACCCACCATCCGCAACGGTTATGATAGGGTTTATCCAAGGGTGGAAGAGTTTCTGATAAACGTAGGCCGCAGAAAATTCCTGACGCCTACCTACAAAGCTCTGAAGGATAGTGGTAAAGAAAAAATGGCGCTGGATATTTATAAAAAAGCCCGGCCCAACTATCACGCAGTGAGCCGCGAAACTATTGACGAGCTTCTGGATTTCCACCCGCAGAGCTAGCAATCCGCTTTAAGATATCAGAAGCTGTTTTGAAGGAAAAGGGGTTATAACTGGCCCGTAGTTTCGTTTAAAACAGCTTCTTTTTTTAGATCCTGATTTGCAGCAACTTTTTCCTTACATTCCGTTTATCCTTTAGTGCTAACGGAATAAGAAAGACAATGAAAAAGATTATCACTGCATGCCTCGTTATTTTAAGCGTATTAGCTTCCTGCAAGGATGAAAAGGAGTGTACCCTTGAATTCAAGGTAATTAGCGTGGCCATCACCAACTTCGATGATTCACCTGCCTCCTTTGACGAAATACACCTCATTCGGTTGAGTTCCAGTGACACGCTTCCGGTGGCGAATGATGGCGGAGCGGACTTCAAACTCATCGATGACAGCTTCGAAATTTCTGAATCGGAAGATTTTCTCTTACAAGGATACCAGCAGGAACAACTTGTGGTGAGTGAGACCTACACCCTGGGGCACGATGGCTGCCATGTGAGCAAAATATCAGGAAGAAGCGAGATAACCCTCGATTAAGGCTGTACTTCACGTATAAAGGCAAAGCGCACCAGCTCCTCAAGTTTTACATAGTCCAGCATTTTTTCATGGGTAGCTTCGAGAACTACTTTTGGAGCTTTATCCTCGTTGTAAGCCTCCACCCATCGGGATGCGCATAAGCACCAGTGGTCTCCGGCATTTAAACCTGAGAATCCAAACTCAGGGCGAGGTGTGCTAAGGTCATTCCCTCTTTCCCTGGAAAACCGGAGAAACTCTTCGGTGAGTACCACACAAACGGTGTGGACTCCACCATCCTCGGGGCCGGTGTTGCAGCAGCCGTCCCGGTAAAATCCCGTTAAGGGTTCCGTACTGCAAGTGATAAGTGGTTCTCCGAAAACATTCCTGGTCATGACTTTTGATTTTTGCAAAAGAATTAACTTTTCTTTTCCGTAAAGAAAAATCAGGGTTTTATTTTAAAGAAAGTAATAATGGCGGAGAAGCATCCTCTGATCTGCATTTAGAAAGAATTGAATAGCTTTAGTGCTTAAATCTTATTCTGCGATGGACGAAACCACCTTTCAGCAAACCCACCTTATTGGAATATCGCTTCCGCACAAGACCAGTAATCAGGGTGGCCAATCGGGAAAAGATTGCGGCATGCTTTGGCAAAAATTTGAAGACCAGGACGTAGCTTCAAAGATCCCATCCAAGAAGAGCCATGCCGTTTATGCGGTGTACCACAATTATGAAGGCGACCACACCCAACCCTTTTCCTACTTCATAGGATGCCCTGTTGAAGATGATGCCTCGGTACCGCAAGGATTGGATGTGCTTACTTTACCCGGAGGTTTTTTTCAAAAATTTGTAGCCAAAGGCAAAATTCCTGATAGCATAGCCGCTACATGGAGGCAGATCTGGGAGTCTACAGTGCCTCGCGCCTACACGGCCGATTTTGAGGTGTATGATGAACGCGCTTCCGATTGGAGCGATGGGAAAGTTGACATCTTTATTTCTGTTAAACCTCAAAAAAACGCTGAGGAGAACTGACTAATCTATTCTTCACAAATCGTGTTAGCTCCATAAAACTTTTTATGAAAATTGGAATAATTGGCTCCGGAAATATTGGCGGCACCCTC
>CAZNMG010000460.1:0-5217 GCA_964574075.1 uncultured Owenweeksia sp. | reverse complement strand
GAAGCCTATTTGGGTACCAAAAAGTTTGCTGATGTTTCCACCATAATTCTAGGATGCACGCACTTTCCACTTATTCAAAAGGAGATCGAAAGCTTTTTTGGTGGCCGTGCCGAAGTGGTGGATTCACCCGAACTGGTAGCTCATTTTCTGAGGCTGGAGCTGAACCGGAAAGGACTGAGCAATCCAAATCCATCAGCTGATTACCGCTTTTTTGTCTCCGAAAAAACCGAAGCTTTTGCCCGTATCGCAAAAATGTTCTTTGGGGGCGATATCCGCCTGGAGGAAAGAGAATTGAGTTGAGATAAAAAGCTTCTTCCGCTTTTTGCGAAGTGCAAAAGGCTGATCACTAATACGATATGTTAAATTAGAGGCTGTCAGAGGTTTATTGAAGAGAACCTAAGAAAATCAGCTTTTCAGAAATTCATCCACAACTTTATTGAATTCACTCGGTTTTTCGGCATGCAGCCAATGTCCTGCCCCTGCAATTGTCTCAAGCTCTGCCTCGGGAAAGTGGGATTCGATAGCAGGCATATCTTCATCCTTTATATACCCCGATTCACCTCCCCGGACAAAAAGGGTAGGCCCGGAGTAGATCGCGTTGGGAGGAAGTTGCTCCCCTATTTTTTCTACTTCGCGGGCAATCACCGGCAGGTTAAAGCGCCATGCCAGTTTGCCTTTTTCCTTCCAATACAGGCTCTTCAGTAAAAACTGCTTTGTTCCCTCATCCTGTATGGAAAATTGTTCATCAGCTTCACTCCTTGAATCAATATTCTCAAGATCCAGGGACTGCAGCGCATTTATAATCTTTTCGTGATGGGGTTCGTAGGGTTTGGGAGCAATATCGGACACCACCAATTTTTCGGTTCTTCCGGGATTCAAAACGGCAAATAGCATCCCTACCTTTCCTCCCATGCTGTGGCCGATGATGCGGGCTTTGTCAATGCCCTTGTCATCCAGGTACTCCAGCAGGTCGTCACTCATGGCATCATAGGAGAATTCCTCGCTATGTGGGCTGCGGCCATGGTTGCGCATATCCAGCAGGTGCACCTGGTAATCTTTCGACCACTTTCTTCCGAGGGTTTGCCAGTTGTCTCCCATTCCAAATACGCCATGCATTATGATAAGGGGTTTGCCTTTACCGGAAATTTGCGAGTATAGTTTCATTGCGGTAGTTGATTAGTGAGTAGTTAATTGGTGGATTGGTAAAAGGATTTCCCAATCGCGAAAGTTCATCGTGCAAAGAAAGCCGGTTTATCAAATTCTGAAATGCTGCTTCTGTAGAAAAATTTCTTCTAATCTTGAATTTTGTAAGGCTGTCTTTCAATTTTCAAGTTTATGGGAACCTAACATAGACTTTTGTAAGGGCCTTTGCTGACCGGGAAAATGTGGCCTAGGCACAGTGGAAATTTAATTTCACTTTGCTTCGCGAAACTCCGCTTACTCAGCGCCTCTGCGTTGAAGCAAACCAACCTCATTCCACCGAATTGCCCCCCGCAGCCTTTCTTGCTGAATTATCACCAAACCCCTTTCCCAATAAATTACTACTGACTTACTTTCTCCATTCCCTACTTTTGCCCTCCAAATTCAAGTATTACGAATGCCATATCCCAGGAGATATACCGTAACAGCCGCTTTGCCTTATGCCAATGGGCCCGTTCACATCGGTCATCTGGCAGGCTGCTATTTGCCTGCGGATATTTATGTGCGTTATCTCCGCCAGCGTGGCGAGGATGTGAAATTTATCTGCGGAAGCGATGAGCACGGTGTGGCCATTATCATGAAAGCCAAGGCCGAGGGCGTGTCGCCACAGGAGATCGTGGATAAGTATAATGGCATTATGCAATCCGCTTTCGCGGAATTTGGGATCAGCTTTGATGTGTACTCACGCACCTCTAAGAAAGAGCACCACAAGACCGCCCAGGATTTTTTCCTGAACCTTTACGAGAAGGGTTCTTTTACCGAAAAAGAAACGGAGCAGTATTATGATCCCGAGGCGGAACAGTTTCTGGCCGACCGTTATATTGAAGGCACCTGCCCCAACTGCGGTTTTGAAAGTGCCTATGGCGACCAGTGTGAAAACTGCGGATCAACATTAAACGCTACCGATCTTAAAAATCCCCGTTCCCGCCTCAGCGGAGCCAAGCCCGTACTGAAGAAAACAAAACATTGGTTTTTACCTCTGGATCACCTTAGCGGGAAAATCAAAAATTACATTCAATCCCACAAAGACTGGAAGCCCAATGTGTATGGGCAATGCATGAGTTGGCTCGATGATGCCGGTGGCCTGCAGGCCCGCTCCATGACCCGCGACCTGGACTGGGGAATAAAAGTTCCGCTGAAGGATGCCGAAGGAAAAGTGCTGTATGTGTGGTTTGATGCACCCATCGGTTACATTTCCGCCACAAAAGAGCTGTTGGGTGATGATTGGGAAAAGTACTGGAAGGATGAGGATACAGAGCTGATACATTTTATAGGGAAGGACAATATCGTTTTTCACTGCATTATATTCCCGGCCATGCTGATGGAACACGGGGAGTTTATTTTGCCTGCACAGGTACCGGCCAATGAGTTTCTGAACCTGGAAGGAAATAAGATTTCTACCAGCCGCAACTGGGCGGTTTGGTTGCACGAATACCTTCAGGAGTTTGAAAACCGACAGGATACCCTTCGCTATGCCCTTTGTGCGGCAGCTCCCGAAACCAAGGACAATGACTTTACCTGGAAGGATTTTCAGGCGCGCAACAATGGCGAGTTGGTGGCTATTTATGGGAATTTCGTAAACCGGGTGCTGGTGCTGATGAATAAATACTACGAAGGAAAGGTTCCTGTACCAGGCTCGCTTTCGGAAGCCGACAAAGAAGTTTTGGCGATGGTGAAAAATGCCCCGGCCAAAGTGGGAGATTCGCTGAGCAGGTTTAAATTCAGGGAAGCATTGGCTAATTATATGTCCATAGCCCGGGCCGGCAATAAATACCTGGCGGATGAGGAACCCTGGAAAAAAGTAAAAACCGATCCGGAGCGCACAGCTACCAATTTATATGTGGCGCTGCAGGTGGCGGCACAGTTATCCCAGTTAGGGGAGCCGTTTATGCCTTTTAGTTCCGAAAAGTTACGGGGATGGCTTCACCTCGATCTTTTGAATTGGAAGGATTGTGAAAGAGAAGAATTTATCCCTGCCGGGAAGGCCGTGGAAAAAGGAGCCTTGCTCTTTGAAAAAGTGGAGGATGAGCAGGTGCAGGCGCAACTGGAAAAACTGGCGGCCACCAAGGAAAGTAACAAACCCAAAACAAATTTACCCGCTTTGAAAGAAGAGATAACCTTTGACGATTTCATGAAAATGGATATCCGCACCGGCACCATACTGGAAGCCTTTAAAGTGCCTAAAGCTGATAAGCTTCTTCAGCTGAAGGTGGATATCGGCCTGGAGCAGCGCACCATTGTTTCGGGTATTGCCGAGCATTTCAATCCGGAAGATATTATCGGGAAACAGGTTTCGGTTTTGGCCAACCTGGCACCGCGTAAAATTCGTGGGGTTGAAAGCAAAGGGATGATACTGATGGCTGAGGATGCAGATGGTAAACTGGTATTTGCGAGCCCGGCCGCGGAAATTGCAAACGGGTCCACGGTAAGATAAGATCCTCTCCCGCCACGCCTTGCGTGGCACCCTTCCGGAGGGGCTAGGCTCCTAACAACTACCCAAGGTTTGTACTTTGGTGTTTGTGGATAGCCACCAGTTATACTACTTTTGCAAACCTTTTGAACGAGGCCCCGTAGTTCAATGGATAGAATGGAAGTTTCCTAAACTTTAGATGCAGGTTCGATTCCTGCCGGGGCTACAGAGTAGACGTGGCAGAGCTGCGAAAGCAGCCTTCGCGCAAGCGAAGTGAATCGGGGTTTATCCTGAGCGATAGCCGAAGGGATTCCTGCCGGGGCTACGAATTAGTTGAAGGTTTAAGGTGAGTTAACAACTTTGGACTTTAAACCTTAAACATTACAACGAAAGCGGCTCCGTAGTACAATGGATAGTATGTAGGATTCCGGTTCCTAAGATGCAGGTTCGATTCCTGCCGGGGCTACAAAAACCCGCTTTGCTGAATGGTGAAGCGGGTTTTTTTTTACCAATATCCCTCGGAAGCCTTACACTTATCCACTTTGATGTCAAACCTTTAAGCATTGTAGACTTCATCAGCGGCATTTTCCATAATGATTAGAATACTATTATAAGGGGTATCTCCACTTAACATTATTAAAAAAATCTACCGCTCCCTCAAAATCAAAATACCGCTCTTTTACAATCTCGCATTGATATTTTAGAGGTAAATAAGACCCCCATTTGGAAAAACCGATCATGGTTTCCTCTTCTTCCAATTTGATCATTAGATGGTGATCTATTTGATCATAAGTCTGGTTGATCTCGTTTCTTAGAGTATCCAGGTCAGTCGGAGGGTTTAAAAATTGCAGACAACTACTTTGCTGATCTACTATAAGTTCGTAGCCACACAATTTTATAAGAAAACCCAGGCTGTTATTGATTCGTGTACCGGTGAAAGTATAGATCAATAACTTATTATCATTTACAATTACCGGACGATCGTAATTAAGATCTTTTATCTCATAACCCTTAAAGTCATACCGCACTTCAGCGATCGCATCCTGACAGCTTTTGTCCAGTTCGGGATAAGTCTCGTCTGTTTTTAATATCCTCAGCATTTCCTGACGTATGCGGGCGTGAATGTTGCCCCCACTTCCGAAGAACATGGGTTTCTTGCCATCTTTGGCTGGTACTACTGCAATTTTAGCACTCTTGGTATCGATATCTTTTATCTTCCATATCCTTGCGGCTAGGATAATGTTCTCATCTACCTGCACCTGTATGGAAAGGGGAATGTCCCCGATCTTATTGCCTGAATAGATCACTTTGAACATGGGATCGGTGGTAAACATGCTATAGAACTCACGGCTGTTCACGATCTTTTCACCTTCAACACCCAATATGATCTCGCGTTGCAATACCTCCAGGTAGTCCCGGGCTACGGCTTCATCTATAAGATGGATGATATCCTCCTGATCAATATTGCGAAAAGCAGCATTAGTACTCAGGCGTTGGGTCAGATCGGCCCTGGAAGAACCGGAGAGTTGTTTAGCAATGGAGAGCATTTGATGCAACAGTATATCGTAAGGCTTTTGAGCGGTTATGATCGGCTCCAGGAAACCCGC
>CAZNMG010000459.1:0-3191 GCA_964574075.1 uncultured Owenweeksia sp. | reverse complement strand
GAAGTGATCGGTATTGATGAGGCCCAGTTTTTTGATGAAGGAATAGTTGAGGTGGCCAATGAACTCGCCAATCGTGGGGCACGGGTGATAATTGCAGGCCTCGACATGGATTTTAAAGGGAAGCCATTTGGCCCTATGCCTTACCTGATGGCTACTGCCGAATACGTGACCAAGGTACACGCGGTATGTGTGAAAACCGGAAATCTCGCCAACTATTCCAACAGAAAAGCGGCCGGTGAAAAACTGGTGATGCTGGGCGAAAAGGAGGAGTATGAACCGCTTAGCAGGGCTGCCTTTAACGAGGTGATTGCGAAACAGAAAAACGATAAAAAGTAGGCCGCAGAGCAAGTATGAAGAGGGCAGATTGCAGACTATTATTGGCAAAACATGGCTGAGCGCAGCATCGGACAGATAGCCCGAATAATTGATGCCCGCCCTATTCTTGCGGAGCACAATACCATGGTCTCCCGTTTTTTAATGGACAGCCGCCAGTTTTCCTCGGCACAGGGCGTTCTCTTTTTCGCCTTGCGCGGAAAGAACCACGATGGGCACCATTACATCCGAGAACTCATCAAAAAGGGTGTCTGCAATTTTGTGGTGGAGGAATTACCTGAGGAGGAATTTTCGGAATGCAATTTTTTAATTGTGCCCGATGCCCTTGCAGCCTTGCAAAAGTTGGCACACGAAGTTCGCCTGGAATCTACTGCCCGTATTATTGCTATAACCGGAAGCAACGGAAAAACCGTGGTAAAGGAGTGGCTTTCGCAAATTCTTCAGAAGCAGTTTGAGGTGTGCCGGAGCCCCAAAAGTTATAATTCGCAGATAGGTGTGCCGCTTTCGGTGTGGGAACTGGAGCCGAATCACCAGGTAGGCGTATTTGAAGCCGGCATCAGCGAACCGGGAGAAATGGAGCGGCTCGAGAGGATCCTGCAACCGGAGATGGGAATTTTCACCAATATCGGCACTGCCCATGATGTCAACTTCAGGGATCAGCAGCACAAGATCAGTGAAAAGCTAAAACTCTTTAAAAACACCAAGAAACTGGTGTACCAAAAGGACAATAGCCTGCTCAGCAAAGCCATTGAAACATTTGCCAGCGAGCATCAGGTGGAATTACTTTCCTGGTCCACATCGATTCCCAAGGTTGATCTGTTTATCGATCAGGTGGAAACTGAAAATAATACCACCCGTTTTAAGGGAAACTTTAAGGGAAACAGGATAGAGATAAAAATTCCTTTTGTGGACGAAGCTTCACACGAAAATGCCCTCCACTGCTGGCGCCTTGCCCTCGAACTGGAAATGGATACGGGCCTTCTCTCTTCCGCTTTCGCAGAATTGGAGGCTGTGGAAATGCGTCTCGAAATGAAGTCAGGTACAAACGGCAATCTCATCATCAATGATGCCTACAACTCGGACCTGGAGTCGCTGCGAGTGGCACTGCATTACCTGGAGCATCAGGGACGGAACCGGAAGAAAGTGCTCATACTTAGCGATATGTTTCAAAGCGCATTGGCTACACCTGAACTTAACCTCAAGGTGGAGGAAATGATAAACCGTTGGGAGCTCGATCAGGTGATTGGCATTGGCAAAGGCCTGCAAGAAAGCAGGATCAAATTAAATGCACCCGTGGATCTGTACCGTGACAGCCAGGAGTTTCTCCGCAATATTTTTAAATACCGCTTCCGCGATAGTGCCATATTACTGAAAGGTGCCCGTTCCTTCAGGTTTGAAGAGATCAGCGCGCGGCTGGAGGCTAAGTCGCACGAAACCGTGCTGAATATCCATTTCGACAGAGTGGTGCAAAACCTCAATTATTTCCGTTCGCTGCTAAAGCCGGAAACGCGAGTAATGGTGATGGTAAAGGCATTTTCCTATGGCAGTGGTTCGTATGAAATTGCCAACCTGCTGGAGTTTCACCAGGTCAATTACCTTGGAGTGGCTTACACCGATGAGGGTGTGGAGTTACGGAAAGCGGGTATTTCGCTGCCCATCCTGGTGTTGAATCCTGAGCAGAGTTCCTTTTCCGATCTGATTGAGCACAGGCTGGAGCCTGAAATTTACAGCCTGCAGCAATTGAA
Organism: uncultured Owenweeksia sp.; assembly: GCA_964574075.1. Lineage (GTDB taxonomy): Bacteria > Bacteroidota > Bacteroidia > Flavobacteriales > Schleiferiaceae > Owenweeksia. The sequence continues at coordinate 1,113 of CAZNMG010000459.1, read as the reverse complement.
GCTGTTTAGCGAAAGCTTGAAAACCATGGGGGTCAGTGAAGCTGTGGCGATCCATTTAAAACTGGAAACCGGTATGAACCGCCTGGGGTTTGTGCAGGAAGAGATGGATGAATTAATTGGAGCACTACAGGATGATCAGATGATCAGGGTGGCTTCCGCTTTTTCACATCTTGCTGCTTCGGATGAGCCTGCTGAACGTGATTTTACTTTTAGCCAGATCGACCGCTTTCGCGTGATGACGGAAAAACTCCGGAATGCGCTCGGCTATGATTTTCTTCGCCACATCTGTAACTCCAGCGGTATTTCACAGTATCCCGAATCTCATTTCGATATGGTGCGCCTCGGAATCGGGTTGTATGGGGTAGGCGCCAATCCCACCGATAAGAAACACCTTAAGGTGGTAAGCGAATTGTATGCAACGGTATCACAAATCAAGCAACTGAAGCCGGGAGATAGTGTAAGCTATGGCCGCAGCTTTATTGCCGACAAGCCCACCACCCTTGCGGTGGTTTCCATTGGTTATGCCGATGGGTTCAGGAGGAGCCTGAGCAATGGAGTGGGAGAGGTGGCTATTCGCTCAAAGCGATACCCGGTACTGGGCAGGGTTTGTATGGATATGATAATGGTGGATGTTACCGGCAGTGATGTGAAGGCTGGTGACCAGGTGGAGATCTTTGGCCCTACCATTTCAATTTATGAGCTGGCCGATAAAATGAAAACCATTCCATACGAAGTTTTTACCGGCATTGGGCAGCGCGTGAAGCGGGTTTATTTTATGGAGTAAGCTCTTTTCAATTTTACCACCTAGACACATAGATTAGCGGTCTGGATGGTTAAGAGGATTCAATCAACTGGACAGCTATGTGTTCTATGTCGCTATGTGTTTATTCAAAGTTTCACCACATAGCCACATAGGTCACAGAGTTTAAGCCTGTGTTGGCTAAGAGTGGAATAGTGGTGGCGGCTATGTGTTCTATGTGCCTATGTGTTTACTCAGAGTTTTACCACATAGTCACATAGGGCACAGAGGCTATCGCTCTGCATATAAAATGAAGGAAGTTTAAACGGAAACTTTGCTCCTGTTTTCTAAGATTTGAAGCTACAACCCCTATG
>CAZNMG010000458.1:0-3726 GCA_964574075.1 uncultured Owenweeksia sp. | reverse complement strand
CTCCTGTATGAAAATAGAGCGTTGGGGCCTGTTGATCAAACACCGCTGCGGAAGAGCTAAGGGGCTGATCATAGTTCAGTACAATGCGCAACGGTTGTTTCCCGGGCACATCGCGCACGGTAAGAGCAGGGTTATCATTTGAAACCGTTTGCGATCCCACCATAATAGCATCTTCTTCAGCACGCCATTTATGTACCAGGGAGCGGGTAGCAGGTGTTGTAATCCAATTGATGCCGCTTTGTCCTTCATGCCTTATCCGGTCGATGAAGCCATCTTTAGTCTGGGCCCATTTTAATATAATATAGGGTCGTTTCTGCGTATTAAAGGTGAAAAAACGCCTGTTGAGGTGCCGGGCCTCCTTTTGCATTATACCTTCTGTGACGTCCACCTCTGCAGATTTCAGCTTTTCAATTCCCTTTCCATTAACTGCTTCGAAGGGATCGCGGGTGGCAATAACCACTCGGGGGATCCGGTGATGAATAATGAGATCCGAACATGGAGGTGTCTTTCCGAAATGGGAGCAGGGTTCCAGGCTGACGTACAGTGTACTTTCCTTCAACAGGTTTTTGTCGGCTACTGCATTAATAGCGTTCACCTCAGCATGTGGAGATCCGGATTTTTGGTGCCAGCCTTCCCCGATTATTTGTTGCTTATGTACTACCACTGCGCCCACCATGGGGTTAGGCGAAGTGTTTCCCAGCCCTGCGGAAGCGAGTTGCAGACAGCGTCTCATAAAAATCCGGTGATCCATGGCTGCAAAAATAGCCTATTATAGATGTGCGCCACAGAAGTGACTGAAAGGCTAAGCCCCGCATGCTGTAAAGCAAAGCGGGGCTTATAATCACACATCAAGGGAGGAAAAAAATTGTAACGCTTATAAGGTGGGATATTATACACCGCACCGTATTTTTTAAGCTTGTCAAGGATAGTGAGAATAGATGTAGAGGCTACCCGGCTTTTAGTAAAGGCACTTTAATTTTTAGGGAGAATGCTAAAAGCTTTAGTCAAACTGCTGGAGGAAGTCCTCCATCTCCCGCTCTTTTACATATTGCCTGAAGCATGCCTGGACTGAGCGGAGAAACTCGTAATCGTTCATAGTGCGCATGGCAACGGGGGCATACTTGCAGTAAAACATAAAGGCTTCCAACTCCTCACGGGTGAGGCCTGTAAGGGTAACCACACTTTCGCGGTTATTGCTTTCCTTAAGTTTCTCGCGGTAGGCGTCCTCGGCTTTTAGTTGGGCGAGCATTCGCAGTTCGCGGGGCTTTGAGCCGAAAAGATTATAGAGAAATTCGGCAGGATTATCAACACCGGCCCTGATGATGCGGCCATCCCCAAGTTGGTCGTTTGATGGAATTAAAGGTGCGCTCAGAATGATTTCCTTATCCTCGTTTGAGGTGAGCTTGTAACTGAAGATGCTCACTTCATTGAGCAGGTAATTTTGTTCCTTCAATTCCACCAGAGCCTCCCGGAGCACTGTGGAGGAGTCATTGTAGATAAAATAAAGGTATTTGTAGGCAATGTTTGAAAAAACGATGGTGTCACCCCATTGCAGGTTAATTTCAAAACGCCCCACTTCATTGGTGAGAGTTCCCTTTAAGGTTCTCTTATTTATGACGTGTGTTTCCGGAATTACCTTTCGGGACTGATGATCGATCACCACCCCCGAAAGCGTTTGAGCCCATACCTGGGAAGATAGGAAAGTAAACAAAAAGAGGAGCAGGCTGCCCTTCGCAAGTTGCGTCATCTGAAGTATCTTTGGCCTCTCAGTAAACGATGAAGCCGGCCGTAAATTGAATGCCGGCAAGTATAGAAAATTTATTCCCATTATGTCAGACGACAAAAAAGTGATCTTTTCAATGAGTGGGGTTACCAAAACCTACTCTCAAAACAATAAAACTGTTCTCAAGAATATTTACCTGAGCTTCTTCTATGGTGCCAAGATCGGTATCCTGGGTCTCAATGGCTCGGGTAAATCCACTTTGCTGAAGATCATAGCCGGAGAGGAAAAAAATTACCAGGGCGATGTGGTATTCTCACAAGGATACACCGTGGGATATCTGGAGCAGGAACCTCAGCTCGATGAGTCGAAAACAGTGATAGAGGTGGTAAAGGAAGGGGCCAGTGAGATTGTAGGCATCCTTGAGGAATATAACAAGATCAATGATGACTTCGGCCTTCCGGAGGTGTATGAAAACCCCGAAAGGATGGATAAACTCATGGTGCGCCAGGCGGAGTTGCAGGATCGTATTGATGCCACCAACGCGTGGGAGCTCGACACAATGCTCAACCGGGCTATGGATGCCTTACGCACCCCTGAGCCCGACACCCCGATCAGTATCCTTTCAGGAGGGGAAAGAAGAAGGGTGGCCCTGTGCCGCCTTCTCATCCAGCAACCGGATATTCTATTACTGGACGAGCCTACCAACCACCTCGATGCGGAATCAGTTCATTGGCTGGAGCAACACCTCCAGCAGTACCAGGGTACTGTGATTGCCGTAACTCACGACCGTTATTTTCTTGACAACGTTGCCGGATGGATTTTGGAACTCGACAGGGGAGAAGGTATTCCCTGGAAAGGGAATTACAGCAGCTGGCTCGATCAGAAAACCAAAAGAATGCAACAGGAAGAAAAGCAGGCCAGCAAGCGCAGAAAAACTTTGGAGCGCGAGCTCGACTGGGTGCGGATGGGAGCTAAAGGCCGCCAGGCCAAAGGCAAGGCGCGTCTGAATAATTACAACAAACTTTTGAGTGAAGAACAGCGTGATAAGGAAGAGAAGCTGGAGATTTTTATTCCCAACGGGCCACGCCTCGGCTCCAATGTTATTGACGCGAATGGAGTGCGAAAGGCCTATGGCGATAAGCTGCTGTACGAAGACCTGAATTTTAGTCTACCGCCTGCGGGTATTGTAGGTATCATTGGGCCAAATGGTGCCGGTAAGACCACCATTTTCAGAATGATAATGGGACAGGAAAAACCTGATACCGGGACATTTGAAGTGGGGGATACCGTAAAGATCTCCTATGTAGACCAATCTCATCATGACCTTAAGCCCGAAAAAACCATCTATGAGATCATCTCCCAGGGAAATGAGGAAATAGACCTTGGTGGACAAAAGATTAATGCACGCGCCTACCTGAGCCGCTTCAACTTTGCGGGCAATGACCAGAGCAAAAAAGTAGGAGTTCTCAGCGGGGGTGAGCGCAATCGCCTTCATCTTTCCATGGCTCTAAAAGAGGGAGGAAATGTGCTGTTGCTCGATGAGCCAACCAATGATCTTGATATAAACACGCTGAGGGCCCTTGAGGAAGCTCTCGACAACTTTGCAGGCTGCGCGGTTATCATTTCGCACGACCGCTGGTTCCTCGACAGGGTTTGTACCCATATCCTCGCTTTTGAAGGCGATTCGCAGGTGTACTACTTTGAAGGGGGATTTTCGGATTATGAAGAGAATAAACGCAAACGAATGGGCGATGTGGAGCCTACCCGCATGAAATACAAGAAGTTGATCAAAAACGCTTAAAGCAAAGCGTTTTTGATCATTTTAATTCCCTAGTCGTATTTCTTTTTACCCTTTTGCGCCCGCTTCTCCTCCTTTTTTTCCTTAGGTGTTTTCAATGGGGGCTTCTTTACGTTCTTCTTCGTGTCCTGTGACTTTGCCATGGCTTACTTTTTAATTGTTTCGACCAAAGATATGGAGCGGAAGAGTTACTTGTTTTAGGCTG
>CAZNMG010000457.1:0-3995 GCA_964574075.1 uncultured Owenweeksia sp. | reverse complement strand
CCCGGCCTGGTCAATCATTCCACAGCCAAAGACACTTTGATCCTGACGGGAGGGGTTATCCACGCCTTATCAACGCTCGACCTTCAGACCTCACGGGGTGAAGAAAGCATTTTGCTTATTAACCCTCTTGAAAAGCCGGTTTCCATCCGCATACCTGAAGCAACCCTACGAGGAGAGGAAGTGCGTATTATAGGCGCATTCAACAACTGGAACCGGGAGAGCCAGATTCTCATACCGAAAAATGGCTTCTACGAAGCTAGATACCTGTTGCCCCCGGGCCGTTACGAATACAAGCTTTACGTGGACGGCACCGAAATTCTCGACCCCACCAACCAGGAGAAGGTGAGTAACGGGATGGGCAGTTTTAATAACGTGTTACGTTCAGGAGTGGAGGAGCTGGCGCCATCAAAACTGGGCAGTTACAGAGCCGGCAACCAAAAGGAAGAGTTGATTTTGCAGCCGCTGGAAATAAATGTGAAATTTGTAATATTCTGGAACAACACAAAGTTGGAATTCCCATGTGAAAAAAGCATAATTGGGCCCTGCCTGGTAACGATTCCTTCGGAAGCAAAGGAAGTGAAGAGATCGTTCATAAGGGTCTATACTTTTCGGAGTGATCAGCGGGGCGAGGATTTCCTTATCCCCCTGGAGTACGGCAAACCGGTTACCAATGTTTCCCAGCTCGATCGCTTCGACTGGCACCAGGCGCGTCTTTATTTTTTGATGGTCGACCGCTTCAGAAATGGTTCTCCCACAAATGATCTCCCAACGCCTGACAACAGCATCCAGCCCATCGCCAATTACCTTGGTGGTGACCTTGCCGGGGTGGAGCAAAAGGTAGAGGAAGGTTTTTTTGATTCTCTTGGAGTAAATACGATCTGGCTTTCGCCCATCACTCAAAACCCGCTTGACGCCTGGGGCCTTTGGGATAAAGGGCAGGTAAAGAGCAGCTTTTCGGGCTACCACGGTTACTGGCCTATAAGTAATTTACGGGTTGATTTCCGCTTTGGCAGCGAAAAGGAATTACGTTCGCTGATTGATGAAGCCCATGATGGCGAGAAAAATATGATCCTTGATTATGTTGCCAATCACGTTCACATAAACCACCCCGTTTATCAGAAAAATAAAGACTGGGCTACAGACCTGTATCTCCCCGATGGTACCAAAAACACGGAGAAATGGGATGAGCACCGCCTCACCACGTGGTTTGATGATCACCTACCCACCCTCGACCTGCGCAAATGGGAAGTGGTGGATCCCATGGCCGACAGCGCCCTATTCTGGGTTACCGAATATTCTTTTGACGGCTTTCGCCATGATGCCACTAAACACATTGACGAATTGTATTGGCGCACCCTGACCTATCGCATCCGGCAGAATCTTGACAAGCCTGTTTTACAGATCGGTGAAACCTACGGCAGTCCCCAGCTTATTAATAGCTACATCAGCACCGGTATGCTCGATGCCCAGTTTGACTTTAACCTTTATGATGCTGCAGTAGCAGCTTTTGGCGGAGAGGAAGAAGCTCTGGAAACCCTGAAGGAAAAGCTGGAACAAGGCCTTAAGGTATATGGTCATCACCACCTTATGGGAAATATTACCGGCAACCAGGACCGCTCACGGTTTATAAGCCTTGCCTCGGGAGATGTAAAATTTAATGAGGACCAGAAACTGGCTGGCTGGGACCGCGAGATAGGCAAGCCTTCTGCGGAAGCTTACCAAAGACTGGCCCTGTTGCATGCTTTTAACAACGCCATACCAGGCTTGCCCTGCATTTATTATGGCGATGAGTACGGAATGCCCGGTGCGGGCGATCCGGACAACCGCAGAATGATGAAATTTGAAGGACTTGATGAAGATGAGGCCCGGCTTTTAAAACAGGTGCAAAAGATGAATTCCCTGCGCGGAAATTATTTGCCGCTCATTTATGGAACCACCACTGTTGAGCTGCCTCTTGAGGGAGTTATGGTGATAAAGCGAAAATACTTTGATCAGGAGGTAATGGTGATTCTGAATTCCACCGGTCGTCCACAGCAAATTCCACTGGGATACCAGGGAACTGCAATGGCCGAACAACTCACCCACAATGGAATCTTCAAAGAGAATGGCCGGAATAGTAAAGGCGCAATTGAAATCCCGGCCCTGTCCTATGAATATCTCACCTTTTCACCTAACGAATAACCCATGAAAAAAATCACCTGTCTATTCGCGTGCCTCGCCCTGTTTGGGTGCCAAAGCAATTCTTCTCCATCGGCTGAGACGGACACTGCCGCTGCTGAAAATCAGGATACCCTCGATCTGGGAATGCATCCTGACTGGACGCTTCAGTCGTCAATCTATGAAGTGAATGTTCGCCAGCATACCCCTGAGGGAACCTTTAATGCTTTAAGGCGAAAGCTGCCCGAATTAAAAGACCTGGGGGTGGAAATACTGTGGATCATGCCCATTCAGCCGATAGGCGTAAAAAACCGCAAAGGAGGCCTGGGAAGCTATTACTCAATACATGATTACACTGCTGTAAATCCTGAATTTGGTACCATGGATGACTTTAAAGCATTTGTAACTGCCGCTCATGACCTGGGCTTAAAAGTGATTCTCGACTGGGTGGCCAATCATACCGCCTGGGACCATGTATGGATGGAACAGCACCCCGACTGGTACACCCGCGAAAACGGAAAAGTAATACCCCCGGTAGCTGATTGGAGCGATGTGGCCGACCTCAACTACGATTCCCCCGCCCTTAGGAAGGCAATGCTGGAGGCTATGAAATTCTGGGTGCGCGAAGCCGGCATCGATGGCTACCGTTGTGATGTGGCCATGATGGTACCAATGGAATTCTGGAACCGCAGCCGTACAGCCCTCGATAGTATTAAACCGGTTTTTATGCTGGCTGAAGCAGAAGGTGCGGAGTTTCACGAACAGGCTTTTGACATGACCTATGGCTGGGAAATGCACCACATTATGAACCAGGTCGCCAAGGGGGAAATGGACGTTTCGGATATCAGCAGCTATCTTGAAAAAATGGACAGCACCTACCCCGAAGGCGCGTATAGGATGTATTTTACCACCAACCACGATGAGAATAGCTGGAACGGAACCGTTTTCGAAAGAATGCCGGATGACTACAGGGGAATGTTTGTAATGGCCGCCACCTTGCCAAATGCCGTTCCCCTTCTATACAGCGGCCAGGAGTATGGCCTCAACAAACGACTTGCATTTTTTGAGAAGGACAGTCTTACTGCATCGGATTCCTCCCTTTTTGGTTTTTATCAGGAGGTGGTTGAATTAAAGATGACGCATCCTGCCTTGCGCAATGGCAAATACCAGGGCGATTTTCAACCTTTGAAGGGGCAGCCTGCGGAAAGGGTTTTTGGCTACACCCGTGAAATAAATGGAGAGGCAATAATGGTATTGCTCAATTTCTCCGACAAAAATGCTGGCTTTGCTCTGCCGGAAGGCACAACGCAGATAAAGTGGACAGATGTGATTACAGGTATTGCAGTTGAAACACCTCCGGGGAAAAACATTGCCCTTCCCCCCCATACTTTCCTCCTTTTAAAATCAATAGAATGAAGATAGCCCTAATTGCCCATGATGGGAAGAAGGCTGCTATGGTGAGCTTTCTTCAGGACTACATAGAGCATTTCAAAAGAAAGGACGTGGAACTTATCGCCACCGGAAACACGGGCACAAAGGTGGAAGAGGCTGGCCTTGTGGTTGAAAAATTGCTCTCAGGCCCTCTGGGTGGTGATGCCGAAATTGGGGCGGAAGTAGCCCGTGGAAACCTCAGCGCGGTTTTCTTTTTTCGCGACCCTCTCGACCGTCACCCTCATGAGCCGGATATACTGATGCTGATGCGATTGTGTGACGTGCACAATGTACCACTGGCTACCAATCCCGCTACCGCGCGACTGATCTTCAGCAAGCTTCTGGAGCGGTGAAAAGCTAAGTGTAAAGTGAACACTATTTTTCTATCTTGGCTTCCATCTTACAAC
>CAZNMG010000456.1:0-6203 GCA_964574075.1 uncultured Owenweeksia sp. | reverse complement strand
CGCTTCCAGGCCGTCCATCTCTGGCATTTGCAGGTCCATTAAAATAATATCAAACTCCTTTCTTTTAAACTCTTCAACAGCTTCAACTCCATTATTGGCAATGGTGACCTCGGCCCCTGCATTCGTCAGCATCAGGCTTAGCACTTTCTGATTAACAGGATTGTCCTCGGCTAAAAGCACTTTGGGTGCTGCTTTAAACCTGTTTTCGTCTCGGGGTGGCGCCCCATCAGTTGGCTTTTCTCCATTAGGGGTTGCCCCACGCTCAAAATCTATTTCAAAGAAAAATGTGGCGCCTTGGCCGAGTTTGCTCTCCACTTGAAGCACGCCTCCCATTAATTCCACCAACTGATATGAAATTGTAAGGCCCAGCCCAGCTCCTCCATATTTGCGGGTGGTGGAGCTATCCAGTTGTTCAAATGCCTGAAACAGTCTTTCCTGCTGATCTGAAGTTATTCCTATACCTGTATCTACCACCTCAAAGTGGTACCTCTGCCTTTTTTGGTTGAGTTCCTTCTGGATCACCCTGAGCTTCACACCGCCCTTTTCGGTAAACTTGAGGGCGTTCTTGAGGAGGTTGATCAAAACCTGCTGCAAGCGTAGCGAATCACCAATCACGGGAAGTGAGTTGTCACCTTCAAACTGCAGTTCAATGCTCAGATTCTTCTCACTCGCCCTGAACTCAAAAATCCTCACCAGCTTGGCAACGTCTTCCGAGAGGTCAAACTCAGTCCGCTCAAGTTCCAGCTTTTTCGTATCCATTTTTGTATGATCCAGAATCATGCTTACCAAACCGAGCAGATGATTAGCCGAATATTCCACCACTTCCATGTACTGCTTTTGCTTTTGGGTGAGGCGGGTGGTTTTCAGCATATGCAACATACCGATCACCCCATTGAGCGGGGTTCGGATCTCATGGCTCATATTGGCCAGAAAAAGGGACTTATATTCAGCTGTTTCCTCAGCCCTTTGCTTTTCCTGGTTCACCTTGTCCAGGGTTTGTTCCAGTTCCACTATGAGTCTTTCAAAATCGCTGTTTAAGTGCCGCATTTCTGTGGTGCGGGGCTTAAAATTTTGGAAACGGTGGGTTTTGAACTGCGAACGTACAAAGGCAAAAATTTTCTTGTTGAGGATGCGGATATCCCGTGTAAGATTATTGGAAAGAACAATACTGATACCAATAGCTACCACCATCAGCAGTAGAGAAGTGATCCATAGCTGCCTCTTCCATTTTTGATTGAGCTTTTCAATATCGGAAGCCACCTGACCCACCATCTGCGAATAAAATGTGCCAAGGCCTTCCATCTCATTTTGCACCTCCAAATAAGCGTTTGAATTGCTATTGATACCCAGGCGGTCATCAAGACGCACCACCCGGTTGAAACTGCTTTGGTACGAATTCATCACATTCTGCTCCCTGAGGGTAAGGCGCATTGCGGTTTGGAGGCTGTCAGCCATGGCATTAAATGCCACCGCATAGTTGCTATCGCCATGAAGCAGAAAATCCCTCTCGAATCTCCGCAATTGAAGCAGCTCTGAAGTGGGTAACATGGCCGAATCCTGCAAACGCCTGGCATAATTATCCATCTCTCCTACAGCCCCAAAATTTCCATAACCCCGCTCGTGTATTAAAACCTTGAGATATTCAATGGAGCGGATAAAACTGGTATTGAGAAGAAAGAGTGAATCAATTTCCGCCTCAGTATCAACACCTTGCTGGGCAAATTGAAATTTCAATTTCCGAACGGCATTCTGAAGCTGAAGCTGTGTGCTCAGAAATTCATCGATATGTGGCTCAGAACCGGTTCTGTAAAATTCCGGATCCTTATATCCGCGCACTAAAAAAGCCTGAAGTAGACGATGATTGTTAAGAAACCGGCTTTCCATGTTTTCCAGGTTCTTAAGGTTTCGGAAAAGCCGGTCGGTTTTTTGGTCGATGGAACGGTAAACGCTAACCCATATTATGAAGATCAGCGCTAATGGTAAATAGCTGAGCAACACCTGCACCCTAAAGGACCTGAAAATCCCTCGCCAGTTCTTCATACTCTGATTAAAGAAGGCAATGTAGGAAAATGCAGGCTTATGACAGGTGTGGCCCTACCTTTATGATACAGTATATAGATGCAGTTACTGAATAAAACTCTCAGGATGCCAGGGCAGGGATCGGTAGTTCCGTTCCGAAAAGGCTGCGAAAATGTGAAGGAAGCTGAAAAAATTCTCCCGGATCACTTAAGTCAAAATCATGTGCATAATACTGGCAGCAGGATTTATAGAAACCTTCGTGATCAGTTTTGATATAAATAACAGGGTTGGGAAGATCGCGCGTATAGTTTGAAGCTTCATAAACGCTGAGCTGGTAGCCCTGCTCCCTCAGGTGAGAATAAATTGAAAAGTGAGTGTGGATGATGATGTAGCGCGATTCCATTCGTTGATCATCGCGGAGCTGTAGTTTCAGCCATTTTGCAGTGGGTTTCATAACTCGGGTTTTTAGGTTTTTCGCTAATAACGGGTTGAAGATCATGCAATAAGGCTTTTGCCCATTCCAAAATTAGACGAGCGGGAAAAAATGTTCGATGTGAGGGAAAGTTCCCGTAGCAGGCCGGGTGAATATGTTACCTTATGAATTTTGCAGATCAAAGGCCTCGGCAAAGTGTACAAAGTCCACCACATTCCGGGCATTGATCTTCTCTCTGATCTTTCTGCGGTGTACCTCCACGGTATGCTTGCTTATAAAAAGCTCCTCGGATATTTCGAGGCTGCTGAAACCACTACTGATAAGCCGTAGCACCTCTTTTTCCCTGTTAGTAAGAGAGCCGAACCGGCTTTCATTTTCTTGCCTGAATTTATCGCGCTCTATAACCTGGGCCAGTTTTTTGGAGGTTTCCCCGAAACTGGTAACGGGAATGTTGAGACAATAAAAAGCATCCTCGTTTTGGCGATAGGTGAGTGTGGTAAGATAGTAGGCTTCGGCCTCTTCTCCGGGCAAGGTAATTTGTCGGAAGAAGCTGAAAACGGCACTTTCATCCCCCTGGTGCATAAAATCAATAAGAGAGGGAATAATGGCTCCCAGTTTATGGTCGGCAAGCTTCTCACTTAATGCCTGCGTTCCGTTTTTCCGGATATCCTTTAGAGATATGTCCAGTTTCTCAAAGAGATGTTTACTTCCCTTTACTTCTTTGCCCGATTCGGCCTTAAGATCAGGGCCAGACTGTAAAACAGTACGGGATATTAGAGGCAGCAACACCGTTCTGCTCTTTTTGGAAAAAGGTGACTTCCGGGTCTTCTTGCGGTTTGACATGGCTCGGTTAGGTTAAGGTTAGGAAGCCTAAAAATACTTATTTATAGTTATTGGCACAAGAAAATGCTCTGACTATTTTTACCTGTTGTAAACTTAACCTTCTCAACTCTAGTCAATTTAAGCGCAAGTTTATCAACATAACTAAACCTAAAACCGTACCCCTATGCGTCACTTCTACAAAGGTTGCATGCTGGTGTCATTGAAAAATGTTTTCTCTGCCCTTGCTGCATTTTTTATTTTCATACTAGTTAGTTCTACATCAGTTAAGGCCCAAAGCGGATGCAGCCCGGATGTAACAGCACCGGTAATTACCTGCCCCCAAAATATTACCGCATATACTGATGCAGGAATTTGCGGGGCTGTGGTAAATTATTCGCAGCCTACGGCCACCGACAATTGCGCGTCAGGACCCGCCCACCCCACCAGCCTTCCCGGGTATACCTACATGGGCCAATTTAACGGGCACAGCTATTTCCTTTCTCAGGATTCCACCAGGGCAACCTGGGCCATAGATTCTGCGAATGCGGTAGGAGCCCACCTCGCCACAATAAGTAACGCTGCGGAAAATCAGCTGGTAGCATCATTCACGTCCAAGGAATTCTGGGTCGGACTGACAGACCATGTGCTGGAAGGGACATTCGTGTGGACTACGGGCGAACCTTTGATTTACACCAACTGGGCCCCTGCAGAACCCAACGATTTTAAGGAGAGGGAGGATTACACCACCCTTAATTACCAGGGCAATCCCCAATGGAATGACCGGTTTGGAAATGACTTTTTCCATTACGTAATTGAATTTGATCCAGTAAATAATGTACCCATTTCTCTTATCAGTGGACCTGTATCCGGTGCCCAGTTTTCTTTGGGTACAACCACGGTTACCTACGAGGCCACCGATGCCTCCAATAATACTTCCCAATGTTCCTTTACAGTAACCGTATTGGATACAGCTGCTCCAACTGCTGTTTGTCAGGATATCACACTACAACTGGATCAGGCTGGGCAGGCTTCCCTCACCCCCGGCCAGATCGATGGCGGATCTTTTGCAAATTGTGGTGGTGTTACTCTTTCGGCATCACAAACAAATTTCACCTATGCTGACGTAGGCGTGAACTCCGTTATCCTCACCGTTTCTGATGGCAACGGCCGCACCAGCACCTGTACTGCATTGGTTACCATTCCTGATACTTCAGCACTTACAGTTAGCTGCCCTTCCAATATGACGGTAAATGCCGATTCCGCAAACTGTAGTGCAGTAGTAAATTATTCCGTTGCGGTGCAGGGAAATTCTCCCAATCTTACCTATAGTCATGTACCCGGCAGCACATTCAATTTAGGAACTACCACCGTAACGGTTACCGCTACTGATGCCAACAATGCATCCGTTTCATGCAATTTTGATGTAACCGTGGTGGATGCTGCTCCTCCCACATTCAACTGCCCTGCTGATATAGTTACTACAGCCACTGCGGGCCAGTGTGGAGCCATAGTAAATTATACTGCACCTACGGCTACTGACAATTGTGATCCCACGGTTCCGCCAACCAGTCTTGCAGGTTTTACCAATATGGGTACCTATAACGGCAATACCTATTTCCTGTCCAACTCACAGGACCGTGCGGTAGATGCCCACAACACTGCCCAGGCCTTAGGAGGGCACCTGGTAACAATTGCCGATTCTTCTGAAAATGCATTTGTTGCCGGACTAACAACTCAACGCATGTGGATCGGATTAACTGACAAGGACCTGGAAGGTACATTTGTATGGGTGACAGGTGAGCCTGTAAACTATACAAACTGGGATGTGGACGAACCCAATGATTTCAACAACCGTGAGGATTGGGTGACCATGAACTTCCCGAATACCAATCCCATGTGGAATGATTACTGGGAGAATAATATGGCCTACTACGTTATTGAATATGACGGGGGCGGGGTCTTCCCTGTGACTCATGTGTCAGGCCCTGGAAGCGGAAGCTTCTTTCCCATAGGTACCACAGTTGTAACCTATAGCGCAACTGATCCTGCAGGTAATACACAACTATGCTCCTTTAGTGTAATTGTAAATGATACGGAAGCTCCAACAGCTGTTTGCCAGAATATTTCCGTTCAGCTTGACGCCAATGGACAAGCCAGTATTACTCCTGCGCAAATTGATGGGGGCTCCAGCGATCTTTGCGGCCCTGTAACATTAGCTGCCAGCCAAACCAGTTTTAGCAGCAGCGATGTGGGTAGCAATTCAGTAACTCTTACAGTAACTGATTCGAGCGGTAACAGTAGCACCTGCCAGGCCACAGTTACGGTAACTGGCAGCCCTTCCTCCAGCTTCTGCCCTTCTGATATAGTGGTGAACACTGATGCCGGCAGCTGTGATGCTATAGTGTCATACAACCTTAACGTGGCTAATCCTCAGACACAGGTCGTTAATACTACCGCGTCATACTATGGCAATGTGTGGCTGGATGATTGTTCAAAGTACAGCTATTATGGCTACACTGCTATTTATTTAAATCCTAATGCCGTACCGGGAGCCGCCACAGGTGCAGATGTAACTGTGGAAGATGTTTACCTCGAGATTGATCATGACCGGGTTAGTGACCTGGTAATTGATCTTCGGTCACCCAATGGCACCGTGGTAAGGTTGGTTGAAAGACCGGGCATTTCAGGATTGTGGGGTAACGGAGGCTGTAATAAGAAGGATATTGATGCGCACTTCATCCCCGGTACCGGAAACTCTGCAGAAAATGATTGCAGTGGCAACAAGCCGGTGATTGGTGGTACCTATACTGCCCATGATGGAAATGACCTGTCATCCCTGAATGATGGCAGTAACCCCAATGGCACCTGGAAACTTATGATCTATGATCTCGACCATAAAAAGAGTGGTAAACTAAAGGATTGGGATATT
>CAZNMG010000455.1:0-4099 GCA_964574075.1 uncultured Owenweeksia sp. | reverse complement strand
ATGATGGCTATTCTCTTTATGAATGTGATGGCGCCCCTGATCGATCACTACGTAATAGAGGCCAATGTGAGAAAGAGAAAGAAACGTTTAGTAGTAAAAACTGCCTAAGATGGATGTAAATAAAAATAGTTACACCTTCATGTTTGCCGCTGTAATGGTGATAGTGGTAGCGGCCGTACTCTCATTTGCCGCCACCTCACTTAAACCTATGCAGGATAAGAACGTGGAGCAGGAGAAGATGCAAAGTATCATGCGCTCCATTGGTATTGACGTAACCAGGGAAGAGGCTCAGAAAAAGTATGATGAATACATTAAAGAGGAGCTTGTGCTGCGCAACGGTGAACTAGTGGAAGGTGTGGATGCCTTTCGCGTGGTGATGTCTGACGAGGTGGCAAAATCGCCTCAAGAACGAAATGCCCCGCTGTATATAGCCGAGAAAGACGGAGAAACCTATTACATCATTCCGCTACGGGGGAAAGGGTTATGGGGCCCTCTTTGGGGATATATGGCCCTCAATAGCGATGCCAACACGGTTTATGGTGCCGTTTTCGATCACAAATCAGAAACCCCTGGCCTTGGTGCAGAGATCTCCACTCCTATGTTTTACGAACAATTTGTGGAGAAAAAGATACTTAATACCGAGAAGGAGTTTGTAAGCATTCAGGTAATGAAAGGCAATGCCGAAGGTGAGTACCAGGTTGATGGGATTAGCGGTGGTACTATAACCTCGGTGGGAGTTCAGGATATGATCAAGGAAAATGTAAGCGCCTATTTCCCCTTTTTACTCGAATATACTTCAGGGCAGGAGGGTACGGCCCGCAATTAGAAAAAAGATGTTGTGCAAGAAAATACAGAGAATATGGCTGAAGTAACTGAAGCATTAGAAAAACAGAAAAAGCAGAGCGAGCCTCTTTTCAGCAAGAAGAACCGGAAGCTGATTTCAGACCCGCTTAATGATGACAATCCAATTACGGTGCAGGTTCTGGGTATTTGCTCGGCCCTGGCTATTACTGTAAAACTTTACCCTGCCCTGGTAATGTCTATTTCGGTACTGTTTGTACTGGCGGTGGGTAATGTGGTGATCTCACTTATGAGAAACATCATACCTAACCGGATACGGATCATTGTACAGCTCGTAGTGGTAGCATCCCTGGTGATTCTGGTGGACCAGGTATTAAAAGCTTTTGCATACGATGTGAGTAAGGAATTATCGGTATTTGTGGGTTTGATCATCACCAACTGTATTATAATGGGCCGATTTGAAGCCTTTGCCCTTGCCAATTCCCCATGGAAATCCTTTCTGGATGGGTTGGGCAATGCTTTCGGTTATGCGTGGATACTTATTGCGGTAGCTTTCTTCCGCGAGCTCCTCGGTTCCGGAGCACTATTTGGAATTCAGATAATTCCTGATAGCTGGTACATTGATAATGGGGGATTCTACTCCAATAACGGAATGATGCTTTTGCCGCCAATGGCTTTGATCACGGTAGGTATTATTATCTGGATACAGCGCTCACGCAATTCAAAACTAATCGAAGAAAAATAGTACGATGCAAGAGATGATAAACATATTTGTAAAGGCCATTTTTGTTGAGAACATGATCTTTGCCTACTTCCTGGGCATGTGTTCTTATCTGGCTGTTTCCAAAAGGGTGAGCACTGGTGTAGGTCTTGGCGCTGCCGTGATCTTTGTTTTAGGGATCACAGTTCCTTTAAACTACCTGCTTCAAAATTACGTACTGGAGGAAGGGGCACTGAGCTGGATAGGCCCTGAGTTTGCGGATGTGGATCTTAGCTTCCTCTCCTTCATTATGTTCATTGCTGTAATAGCGTCTATGGTACAGCTGGTGGAAATGATAGTGGAAAAGTTTGCACCCGCTCTTTATGGCGCTCTCGGTATTTTCCTTCCGCTTATTGCGGTAAACTGCTCCATTCTCGGAGGCTCACTTTTTATGCAGGAGCGTAACTACACCACCATTGGTGAGGCTACGGTATTTGGATTGGGAAGTGGTGTGGGCTGGTTTCTGGCCATTGTGGCCATTGCCGCTATTCGCGAAAAGATCCGCTATTCCCACGTTCCCGGGCCATTGCGTGGATTGGGGATTACCTTTATTGTGACAGGTTTGATGGGTATAGCCTTTATGGCTTTTATGGGAATTAAGTTGTAATTGAATAACAAGCAGATTGTAAGATGGTATTTTTAGCTACTACAACCATAATAGTTACCAGCATTATAGTATTCTTTATTGTGATCTTCCTGCTGGTGGCGCTTTTACTGGGTGCTAAGGCACGGTTGGCTCCTTCGGGGCCGGTAACCCTTGAAATAAACGGGGAACCCCGCGAGGTTGAATCAGGGGCGACTCTGCTCACCACTTTGTCAAACCAAAAGATATTTCTTCCCTCAGCATGTGGCGGTGGTGGTACCTGTGCCATGTGTAAATGCCAGGTGCTTGGAGGCGGGGGTGAGATCCTTCCCACCGAAGTGGGCTACTTTACCCGCAGGGAGGTACAGGAAAACTGGCGTCTTGGGTGCCAGGTGAAGGTGAAGAATGATATGAAGATCAAAGTTCCTGAAGAGATCTTCGGTATCAAGAAGTGGGAGTGCGAAGTGGTTTCCAACTACAACGTGGCCTCTTTTATTAAAGAATTTGTGGTAAAACTTCCCGAGGGTGAACATCTCGATTTTGAAGCGGGAGGATACATCCAGATTGATGTCCCCCCCTGTGAGATCGATTTTAAGGATATTGATATTACCACTCATCCCCGTTTGGGGAGAGATCCAATGGATTTTAAATCCGAATGGGACAAGTTTGGCCTTTGGGATTTGAGTATGAAAAATGACGAGCCGATTTTCAGGGCATACTCCATGGCCAATCACCCGGCAGAAGGCAACATTGTAATGCTGAATATCCGTATTGCCACCCCGCCATGGGACAGGGGTAAGAATAAATGGATGGATGTAAACCCAGGGATTTGTTCTTCCTATGTGTTTGGTTGCAAACCCGGTGATAAGGTGACCATTTCGGGCCCTTACGGTGAGTTTTTCATCAAGGACACCGGATCGGAAATGCTTTACATTGGTGGTGGTGCAGGAATGGCCCCTATGCGTTCTCACCTTTTCCATCTCTTCCACACCTTAAAAACCGGCCGTAAGGTCTCTTACTGGTATGGTGGCCGCTCCAAGCGGGAGCTTTTCTACCTCGATGACTTTCAAAAGATTGAGAAGGAGTTTCCCAACTTTCAGTTCCACATCGTACTATCCGAGCCACTTCCCGAAGATAACTGGAAGGAAAAGAAGGACGTTAATGACAAGGATGGTGATGGCTTTACAGGATTTGTGCACCAGGCCGTAATAGATCACTACCTTAAGAAACATGATGAGCCCGAGGAGATAGAGTTTTACTTCTGCGGTCCGCCCCTTATGAATGCTGCGGTGCTCAAGATGTGCGATGACTGGGGAGTACCCCCGGAAAACGTTGCGTTTGACGACTTCGGAGGCTAATTCCTGAGTAGGGATGTAAATCTTTAAAAAGAGCGGCTGAGAGGCCGCTTTTTTATAAAGTGTAGCCGGAAAAGGCTAAATCCAAAAGATAAATTAAATTTGCAGCCCCTAAACCGGTTTTGGGAATTCAGGTCGCGTAGCTCAGCTGGATAGAGCACCCCGCTTTTTAGCGGGACGGTCACAGTAAGTATAAAAAGAAATAAGGTCGCGTAGCTCAGCTGGATAGAGCACCCCGCTTTTTAGCGGGGCGGTTACAGTAAGTATAAAAAGAAATAAGGTCGCGTAGCTCAGCTGGATAGAGCACCCCGCTTTTTTAGCGGGGCGGTTACAGCAAGCATAAAAGGAAATAAGGTCGCGTAGCTCAGCTGGATTGAGCACCCCGCTTTTTAGCGGGGCGGTCACAGTAAGTATAAAAAGAAATAAGGTCGCGTAGCTCAGCTGGATAGAGCACCCCGCTTTTTTAGCGGGGCGGTTACAGCAAGTATAAAAGGAAATAAGGTCGCGTAGCTCAGCTGGATAGAGCACCCCGCTTTTTAGCGGGGCGGTTACAGTAAGTATAAAAAGAAATAAGGTCGCGTAGCTCAGCTGGATAGAGCA
>CAZNMG010000454.1:0-4963 GCA_964574075.1 uncultured Owenweeksia sp. | reverse complement strand
AGCGATTTTCAATCCCTCGCGTTAGATTTTACCTTTTAAAGGAGAGCCTGGAAAAAATCGCTCATACTGATTGCCTTCCAAGGCTTTTAAAAATCAGCCCCCTGTTTATCATAATAGCATTTGCTGTTCATTACCTCGCGCAGTAATTTTTGTTTTTTAAGAAGAAATCATATAAGTTAGTGTTCTGAAAGGTTTTTCCTACTGAAAACTCTAACTCCATTCAGTGTGATTCACAATTCTATTTGTGCCCTTGTGGCATTTGATCAACAGGAAAGCCCTGAGCTAAAGAAAATGCTCAACTCCCTGAATTTCAGCTATAGCTGTTTACCGAACTATATATCTTTTTCTGATCTGCCCTTCCAAACCGGGAAGTCACCCATAGATGTGGTGTTATTCTCCATATCAGGGAGGGGCCATATATCATGGGTTCTTCCTGAACTGGAAATCGCCTTGGGTAAGAGGCTGCTTACAATTTTTTGGGCTGGCATAAATGGTTATGAAGCGGCAGTAAGAAAAGAGACTCTTACCACGGATAATCTTATTTGGGATTTTTTTGACGCTGACGTTCTTGGGAGAACAATCGAATGCGCACTGACGCGTGTGCAGGTAAAGTTAAATTGGTATGTAAATAGAAGTCAGTTGGCGAAGCAGCCGTAACATTTAAATATTTACTCATGGACATTGGGAGAATTGAATTTGAAACTGAGGATTTGGAAATAAAGAAACTTCTGTTGTTGGTGGATGATGACCCTGTGATGAATTACGTCCATAAACGAATGGCGATACGGCATGGCCTCCATTCCGAACCAGTGGTGTTAGAGAGGCCTGCGGAGGCGCTTGATTTTCTTCGCAAACATCATCAGGAGTATGAGATGGTGGTCCTTTTGCTGGACATCAATATGCCCGAAATGAATGGGTGGGAATTTCTGGATGAAGTAAGCCGGTGGAGCCTCAGAGACAAGATCTATGTTTTTATCCTCACATCTTCACTGGCCCAGGAGGATATGAACCGCTCCCAGGAATATGCCCTGGTAAAGGATTATATCACCAAACCTCTGGATGAGGAAAAAAGCCATGGCATTAAGAATAATGAGGCTGTCAGGAGCTTTTGGGCTTCCTGAAGCTGGAATGACCTCTCCACACATATATAGACTTATTCCTTATTGAAGGAGATGCAATTCTTCCCCACATGATATCCTTCAGGTTGGAGCTGATATTCTGATCTCAATAATTTTATTAGGAATCACAAACCTTAAATCACGAGAGCCTGTTGCTTCCGGAGATCCAGTCAATAATCAAAAAATTTTACAACCTATGTTTTATCATGTAAAGGAGCTGCAGTTTAATGCAAGAGTTACCGGTCCTGACCCGGGTTTTGCCCGAATGCTTCTCGAGCAGTTTGGGGGGCCCAATGGAGAATTAAAAGCTGCCATGCAGTACTTTGTACAGGCTTTTGCGGCAAAAAACCCTTTCCCAAAGGAATATGATCTTCTGATGGATATTGCTACCGAAGAATTCAGTCACCTCGAAATAGTAGGGGCCACCATACAAATGCTATTGGATGGTATTGGTGGTGATTTGAAGGACGTGGCTGATAACTCGGAGATTATGCAATTACTCGATGGTAAACACGCGCGAGATGGATTTATACACCAGTCAATGATGAATCCCCAGTTTCTCAATCTCAGTGGTGGGAGCCCCACCCTTACCGATAGTAATGGCAACCCCTGGACGGCTGCTTATGTGACCGCCAATGGCGATCTTACTGTAGATCTGCGCTCTAATATTGCAGCGGAGTCACGGGCCAAGATTGTATATGAATACCTTATGCAGTTCACCAATGATCCTTACGTAAAGGAAACGCTTCAGTTTTTGATGACCCGCGAGATAGCCCACTACCAGATGTTTGAGGCTGCCTTGAATAATATACAGCCCAATTTTCCGCCCGGAGTGATGCAGGGAGACCCTCGCTATAGCAACAAATACTTCAATTTGTCCAATGGATCTGATGAAAGGGGTCCCTGGAACAAGGGCAAATCCACGCAGATGGGGGAAACCTATGAATACATTTCGGATCCCATTAAGCACGTGCTGGAAACAAACGGGCTCCTGGATGAGAAAATAAAGAACACGGATCGCTCCATGAAGGATGCAGAAGCAAAAACGAAGGCTGTAAGCAAGAAGATGACCGAGAAAATAAAAGCGGCAATTCCTAAAGGACAGATGCAGTGGAGTGAATATAACCGCAAACCCTGATTATATTATTCCCACGGCTGCTTCGGAGGGCAAAAGGTTTTTCAGTCCTTTCCTTCCGGGGCAGCCCTTTTTCCCATAATCTTAAATACCTTAAAGTATTTTATGATAGAGATAGATTACTATACGGATCCCCTTTGCTGTTGGAGTTGGGCCATGGAACCTGCCTGGCGAAGGTTGCGGTATGCGTATGGCAACCAGGTGAAATGGAGATATTATATGACCGGCCTTCTTCCTGACTGGAATAGCTATAACGATTCCGTAAATTCAATCAGCCGTCCTTCCCAGATGGGGCCTTTATGGGTTGATGCTTCCGAACAATCAGGAATGCCTATGGATGCCAGGGTTTGGGTGGATAATCCCCCGCTTTCATCCTATCCTGCCTGTATAGCTGTGAAAACAGCCGCTCGCCAATCCCCGGAAGCGGAAGAACTTTACCTGCGAAAGGTGAGAGAGGCGGTAATGCTACATGGCCGTGATATTTCGCAAATGGATGTCCTGCTGGATGTTGCCCGTGAGGTTACCAAAAAACATCCGGATAAACTGAATTATGACGAGTTTGAGGATGATCTGATCAACAAAAGAGCAATACCAGATTTCAGATCGGATATGGATGAAGTGCGTCAACGCCACATCACACGGTACCCTACGCTTATTATCAGGATGGGTGAAAAAGGAAAGGTACTTACAGGATTCAGGCCTTTCGCTGCCCTTGAGGAGGTTATAAAGGATCTTAACCCTTCTTTAAAGCCTTCTGCTGAGATTGATCTCAGGAAGTATGAAAGCTTTTGGGAGGGATGCACGGAAAGAGAACTGGAGGAAGTAAAAAGTTCCTCCTCCGCAGATTCACTGGCTCAATAGCAAAGCCGTCTTTATTGCCTAAACCAATTCCCCTTTTAAGTTTTCGCGTTGCTCCTGGATTTTTGAGTCTGTGATATAGTCATCATATTCCATGAGCTTATCAAGCATACCATTGGGACTGATCTCTATGACCCTGTTCGCCACGGTTTGCGTAAAAGTGTGGTCATGAGAGGTAAACAGCACCGTGCCTTTAAATTCCTTCAGCGAATTGTTTAGTGCCTGAATCGACTCCAGGTCCAGGTGGTTGGTGGGTTCATCAAGCATCAACACATTGCCTTCCTTCAACATCATCCGCGAAAGCATGCACCTCATTTTTTCACCCCCGCTGAGCACGCGGGCCGATTTAAATACCTCTTCACCGGTAAAAAGCATTTTCCCCAGAAAGCCGCGTACATATACCTCATCCTTATTGGTGGAGTACTGGCGTAGCCAATCGATCAGGTTGTCATTGGTATCAAAAAAATGCTCATTGCCATTTGGCAGGTAGGAGGTTTTGATGGTTTGCCCATAGGTAAAGCTGCCGCTGTCGGGTTTTAAATTTCCGTTCAGGATCTCGAAAAGGGTAGAAATAGCGAGGCTATTGTCGCTGAGAATAGTGATCTTATCGCCACGGTTCACCTTAAAGTTGATGTCCTTAAAAAGCAAGGAACCATCCTCGGCATGGGCGCTGAGGTTTTCTACCTCCAAAACCTGGTCGCCTGCCTGGCGCTCCTGGTTAAAAATGATTGCGGGATATCTTCGGCTACTGGCCTGTATTTCATCAATATTGATCTTTTCCAATAGCTTTTTTCGGCTGGTGGCCTGCTTACTTTTGGAGGCATTGGCACTAAACCGCTGAATAAATTCCTGGAGTTCCTTACGCTTTTCCTCGGCTTTTTTATTGGCAGCTGAGCGTTGGCGTAAAGCCAGTTGGCTGCTTTCATACCAAAAGGTGTAGTTGCCGGTATAGAGGCGTATTTTCTGAAAATCGATGTCGGCAATATTGGTACACACCGCATCGAGAAAGTGGCGGTCATGGGAAACCACTATCACAGTGTTTTTAAAGTTGAGAAGAAAGTCCTCGAGCCAGCCGATCGTTTTCAGATCAAGGTCGTTGGTGGGCTCATCGAGAATGAGAATATCGGGATTGCCAAAGAGGGCCTGTGCTAAAAGTACGCGTACCTTCAGGGCGCCTTCCATTTCGTTCATCGTCTTGTAATGGTCCGCTTCATCTATACCGAGGCCGCTGAGAAGTGCTGCGGCATCGCTCTCGGCATTCCAGCCGTCCATTTCGGCAAACTTTTCCTCAAGCTCTGAGGCTTTTATGCCATCCGCTTCACTAAAATCAGGCTTGGCATAGATTGCATCCTTCGCCTGCATAAGGTCCCACAGCTGCTTATGACCCATCATTACCGTGTTGAGAACAGTAAACTCATCATAGTCCGAGTGATTTTGTTTAAGCACGGCCATACGTTTGCCAGGCTCCATATGCACACTACCGGTAGTGGGTGAAATTTCACCACTAAGGATTTTGAGGAAGGTAGACTTTCCGGCACCATTGGCGCCAATAAGCCCATAGCATCGCTCACCATGAAACTTTATGTTAACATCGTCAAAAAGAACCCTTTTACCGAACTGAAGGGATACATTATTTGCCTGGATCATCGCCTGAATTTTTGGGGCTGCAAAAGTACGGGTTTTTAAGATATTGAAGAGGTTGTGGAGAAGTTTATTGGTGGAATGGTGAATCGAATGAATTCCCGCATATTCCACCCCCGGCTCGCTCTGCGGCCACCCCCCTGCCTGCCGGTAGGCAGGGGGTGCCTGTAAGGCGGGGGTGGAGTTTCATAAAATTATTTTTCCTTCAGCA
>CAZNMG010000453.1:0-5695 GCA_964574075.1 uncultured Owenweeksia sp. | reverse complement strand
GCACATTGAAACTGTTCATGCCTATACCAATGATCAAAACCTGGTGGATAATATGCACAGCAAATATCGCAGAGGCCGTGCTGCTGCCCTCAATATGGTAATAACGGAAACAGGTGCCGGTGCGGCTGTGGCCAAGGCATTGCCTGAGTTGGCTGGTAAGCTTACCTCCAATGCCATAAGGGTGCCTGTTCCTAATGGCTCTCTTGCCATCCTCAATCTTGAAGTAAATAAGGAGACGTCTAAAGATGACCTGAACGAAGTAATGCGTAAAGCTGCGCTCAAAGGCGACCTGGTGGAGCAGATCCGCTACTCCATGAGCAACGAGCTTGTTTCATCGGATATCGTGGGCAACTCCTGTCCTTCTGTTTTTGACAGTCAGGCCACCATTGTTTCTGCTGACGGTAAAAATGTGGTGCTTTACGTATGGTATGACAACGAATACGGTTATACCCGCCAGGTAATCCGCCTGAGTAAGTATATCGCCCAGGTAAGGCGCAAGCGCTATTATTAGGCTCTTAGCTCCGCAAGGTTTTTATAAATCTGAAGACCCCGTGGCCCGGCCGCGGGGTCTTTTTGTTTGTGAGGCTACATTCTGGTTGAAAGGCCAATAATGTTCATGTATCGGAAAACTGATTGAAACCGAATGATCAGCGTGGACTGTGGCTCGCAGATTCCACAGATCAACGTAAAAGCTCCGGATGGAAGTTCTAATACTTTTAAAACAATCCGCTAATTACTGGTTGAATTGATATTTTTAAAAGCCTCTGCACAAATCAGCGAGGTTTGCGTGAAATTAAATGCTCGCAAATTTCGACCAGAATATTTAATTCTTCCGAAAAGTTACTGTACAAAAAAAAGGGCGATTCCATTTCTGAAATCACCCTTTTACTAGTAAGATAGATTGAAGTGCTATCTGATGATCAGGCTGTTCCGGTTCATCATCTCACCATCTTTAATGATCAAAAGCTGGTACATACCGGCCCTTACCGATGAAAGATCAATGCTAAACTCCCGGCCACTCTGGTTTGGTTGTATTTCCCGAACCAGCTTTCCGGTGGCATCAACAACCCGAAATTGATACTGACTCCACTCAATAGTGGCAGAGGTTAGGTTAACAATTCCATTAGAAGGATTTGGATACAGCTCATATTGCTGACCCTCCAGAAACTGCTCTTCCAATCCTATGGTTTTCACCACATACAAATCCTTTATTTCGGTACGCTTACAGCTACGGGCGTCTTCCACTTCAAGAGTGATCTGATATTTACCCAGACTAGTGAATGTATGCACAGGATGCTGGACGGTTGATGTATTACCATCTCCAAAATCCCAGCTCCAGGATGTGGGTACAGCACTACTGTCATAAAAATTCATAGCCGTATTTACAAGCACCGAATCGTTGTCCATGCTGAAGTTGACATAAATGGGGCTTACTGTCACATTTTTGGTGATGGTATCCACTCCGGCTGAATTTGAAACACGAAGAAGTACATTATATGTACCCGGGCTCGCATAGTGGTGTATAGGGCTAGCCTGCGAAGAGGAATTCCCATCTCCAAAATTCCAAAGATGACTGGTAGGGCTGTACTGGCTGTTATCCGCAAAATGAACTTCCCCTATACAAATGTTTTCTACACTGCTCGAGAAGTCTGCCACCGGTTTTGCATTCGAAAGGCCATTAAGACAGAGGATCGTGGTGGTATCATTATTGGCGATCACTATGGAGGCCGCATAATTGTTTATTGCGGTAGGAATAAACCTGACCATTACCTGCATACTATCCCCAACCTGTACCACACCGCTGCCCGGGGTTACGCTAAAGGCACTATTGGTGGGAAGAATTCCACTAAGATTAAGTACCTGGCATCCTTTGTTGTATACCCAAAAGTTTGCTGTTCCTGTGTCACCCAATAAGGTAGTAGCAAAATTAATACAGGTATCAGAGGTGGAAATTTCCGGTTCGGAAATCACTTTTAGTTCTACCGGAACAATTGCATTAGGATTTCCAGGAGTATTAGTGCTGATATTCATGTTGGTGTAATAAGTACCCAAACCGAGCGAAGCAGCATTGAATAACAAATTCTTGTTGGCATAACTACCGGCACTAAGATTACCACTACCCGAGCCAACAATTGTCACCCAATTTACCTGGGAGCTGAGTTTCACTTCTACCCGGTGAAAAGATCCTGCCCCACCTATTACACCGCTGTTATTGGTAAGCTCGATGGTTAGTACCCCATCACTAGTCCAGTTTTGCACCACTGTACCATAATACTGGAAATCAATGGTGTCGTTGACATAGGATTTATCGTTGTCATATATACTTCCATAATAATAGCTTTGGTCTATCTCAAGATAAGAACGCTTACTGTAGGTGCCGAAATCACCATTAAGGATAATGCGCAAATCCAGCGTATCACTTGCAGGAACACCATTAAAAGTATGAGTGGTAGTGGCATTATTGGTAGTATAGGGTATTTGGCTAATACCCCGGTAGCCACCAAAAGTGATATCATAGTTCATATTACCCTGGCCTGTGTTTTCCACCCTGAAATTTTCATTCTTTATTACGTTGCATTTGTTGAGTTCCACCCGCAATGTATCCGTAGGCAGTGTAAGTACAGGGGCACCCGCTGACGTACCATTAAGGCAAACCGAAAATGTGGTATCGTTATTCAGTACCTGAAGCGTATCACTAAATGTTCCTACAGTTAAGGGGTTGAAGGCTACCTCAAGGGCCACGCTATCACCAGGGGCCAAACTGATCGGTAGATTAAGTATGCCGAATTCATTAATGGCAGAAGTAAAGCCGGTTATATCTAAAGTATCACAACCGCTGTTGTAAAGAAATAAGCTATCTGTAGCGGTAGCACCTTGCAGCACATTGCTGAAGGAAAAACAGCCCGTATTATTGATCAGCGAAACTTCAGGGGCGCCATTCAGAGTAAGCTGAACAGGGATTGTCAATGTGGGATTTGCTGGATCGTCAGTAGCCACCGTTATTTCTGAAGTGTGTACACCAGAACTAAGTCCTGTAGTTTTTACCCAAATATCCAGTACAGTACTATCTGATGGAGGAACCAGGGCCGAATCCGGTTGAACGGTGATCCATCCCGGTAAACCTTCGCCCTGAAGCATACCCAGAAACTCATCCATCATACTTTGGATGGATGCATCGCTTATAAACGCTCCATTAGTTCCGGCAAAAAGCAGGTAATAGATCCTCGTAGTATTATTTAACCCGGAAAGCATATGATTTTCAGTATTCGTACCTGTTAAGTGGGTCCGGGTTATGGCGGGATCGGTCCGCACCATTATCAAATGATTAATGGAGGGATCCCCTGCGTTGTACACCCTTTTTACGAAGCCCGTATAGGAAGTTCCGTTCACGTTGCTGGTAAGGATGGTGGCGCTTACGGAGCCGCTCCCATCGGCTCCAAGATTTCCCGTTATACTGAATGTATTTATCCCATCAATATCTGCTGCAAAAAGCCAGATACCCGCCCCCTTATAAGTAAAATATTCTCCATTGGGTCCAAAGTCAGTAGAAGGCACTACAAGATCGTTCGAATAATTAATAAAAGATCCTAAATTGGTGTTCAGCATGTTTCCACCATCATACATATCTCCTCCTCCGTCACCAATATTATTACTATAATCTCCCTCATAAAAAAAGTAGGGAGAAGGATTATGTGCAGCTACCGTTGAATAGCTGTTTTTGAAAGTATCTAAAACGTCCTGGAGGGAAAAGTCACCGTCAAAACCCTTAACTTGATAGTTCAGGCCACCCTGGCCATTGTTGTAGATCGTTCGCTGGATCAAAACCGAATCCTCACAGGCATTTATTGTTACATTAATGAGGGAAGTGTCCATAGCGGCCACTGGCGCTCCTAAACCCGTAGCTGAAAGGCAAATAAATGCAGTGGTATCGCTGGAAGAAATATATAGCGTATCCTGATAGGCCAAAATTGCTGTAGGCGTAAAAGTGACCACTACTTCGGCACTATCACCAGGGAGGATTGTTGTAGGGTTGATGCTGGCGGTAAAATCAGAATTGGTAAGAGTGCTGCCGGTTATGACCAGGTTATTGCATCCTGAATTCCAAAGGTAAGTTGTATCTGAAACAGAATTCCCGTTTATCAATGATCCAAAATTCACACAATTCACCGCGGTGTTTATATAAGCCTCGCCAACTACATTAACGGTAACATTAATTACATGATCTGGGGTGACAGGGTCATTGGACAGCACAGTAATGGTTTTGGTATAGCTGCCAGCAGTCAATCCTCCGGTCTGGAAATAACCTGAAACCACTGTGGTATCACCGGAGGGAATCGTTCCGGTATTGGGCGTAAAGGAACTATGTTGGGAACTGCCTACAGTGAAATCATCAATAAGATAATTATCTCCTGTCACCACCGTATAGGTGTCTTGCCTGAAGCGAAAACGGGTATTCCCCGAAACTGCGGCAGCGGGCACTGCGTATGAAACAACCCCCACAGGTTGAACATTGGTAAAAGTCTGGATAAGTTGCCATGTGGTTCCATCAGTAGAGTACTCAAAATGAAGAACCTCACCATTATCAGGCCCTTCGCACCCAAGTGAAAAGTCACCCTTGGAAATCCAGAAACTGATCGAATCACCGCTGCCTATATTAAAAGGAACTGTTTCAGCATAGCGATTGGAACCTTGAATAAAAAGGGTATTTACACCCGAATTTACAAAGCAGGCGGAGGTGATGGTATTACTTCCGTGAGACTGCCAGATGGAACTGTTGAATCCATTTTCAAAATCGTCAGTGCTCAATGCCAGGCCGGAGTTTAAAGTCCAATTCAGAACGGCCTGGCCGTTATTAATTATTTCAAAGGTAAAGGGTATTGAATCATTGCAACCCACTGAATTTACCGTGTAGGTCGTAGAGTCGGTGATGAGCACCGGAGGTAAGGAAGACAGGGCATTGATGCAAACCGAAAATGTGGTATCGGGCCCGCTTATGGAAATCGTATCTGTATAACTACCTGAGCCAGTGGCGTTTATCTGTACTTTGGCATAAATGCTGTCATTCTGCCCAAGGGTGAAAGGTCCGTTCAGAAAGCTAATATCTGAACTGGTAGAACTGACGGAGTTCAGTTCCAACGTATCACAGCCCGAATTCCAGATAAGCACTGAATCAGTCACCGCAAAGCCATTGAACACATTTCCAAAGTTGATGCAACTGGAGCTTTGATGAAGTTCGGCAGTCCCGGTAACAATCAGCTCAAGCGGAATAATTTTGCCATCAAGGGCAGTGTCATTGGAGCTTATTTCAAAATCAAGCCAGTACGTACCGGCCATCAGGTCGGCCGCATTGGCATTGATGAAAATCACGTTGTTGGTTCCGTTGCTAAGCGTTCCGTTTGATGGATTGAAGGTAATCTTGCTAAGAAGGTCCAACGAGGAAATTTCAACCCCGTCTATACCGAAGGTGCCGAAGGAGTTATTATAGCACTTCAGGCCGTTCAGGGAGTTCATGGGATAGAGGAACCCTGCCCCGGCAATGATCAGACTTCCGTTGATGTGGATATCATAGGTCTGGGCACTGAAATCGATATTCTTTAATTGAATTTCTACCCAATCACCCTGGGTGTAAGGGTGATAATAGATGTTTGTAAAACCGTTTTGCTCATAATAGAGCCTCAGATCATTATATCGGAAC
>CAZNMG010000452.1:0-5023 GCA_964574075.1 uncultured Owenweeksia sp. | reverse complement strand
AAACTTTGTCTCTTCATCAGCAATATGGATCTGGATGAGGCAATCAATAACACGATCATTCTTCTCAGCCTGCTTGTTGAGTTCCTTCAGGCGCTTTGGCTTGTCTATACCGTGTACGAGATATACAAAAGGCGCCATATCGCTGATCTTATTGTTTTGGACATGCCCTACCATATGCCAGCGGATATCATCAGGCAACTGCTGCTGCTTCTCCACCATTTCCTGAATGCGGTTTTCACCAAAATCGCGCTGGCCGGCTTCATAAGCCTCCAGGATGTCGGAAACGGGCTTGGTTTTACTAACTGCCACCAGTGTGATATTATCAGACAGTTGATTTTTGAGATTGCGAAGATTTTCAGCTATCAGTGATGACATTTCCGGAATTTCTAGTTTAAATCGAAAAAAACGAGGATTTGTTCTGCAGTCGCTCTAAGGCAAAATTTGATAAATGGTAAGCCCGCTCCGCAGTTTGGGTTCAATGTAGGTGCTTTTGGGAGGCATGGTTTTACCGGCATCGGCCACCTGTTTTACCTGCTCAATGGTTACTGGAAAAAGCCCGAAGGCGATATCGTATTCCCCAGCATCCACTTTTTGTTGCAGGCCATCCATTCCTTCAGTGCCGGGTAAAAAACCCGCCCGGCTGTTGGTTTTCAGATTTTTGATCCCTAGGATGGGCTTCAGTATTTTCCGGCTCAGTATTTCCGCATCAAGGTTCCCTACCGGATTCTGAGGGTCAAAGCTTCCGGTTTTGGGCACCAGCTTATACCAATGCCCATTTACATACATGCTCATCTCGTGCAGCTTCTCCGGCTTATAGGCCTTCCGGCCTTTTGGCTCCACCAAAAAATCCTTCCGGATACGTTCCACAAGCTCCTCTCCCGATAATTGGTTTGTCCCTTTCACCAGCCGGTTAAAATCATATACCTTCATCTGCCCCTCACCGATCAGAAAAGCCATAAAATAATTGTGATGCCCGTTATGGCCGTCTTTCCGGGCGTTGATCCGCTCCGCCAGTAGCGAAGAACTGGCGCAGCGGTGATGACCATCAGCAATATACAGTGCTTCCTGATCCTTAAAAACTTCGGTGATCAGTTTTAAATCCTTTGGAGAATCTATCAGCCAAAGCTGGTGCAGAACCCTGTCGGTGCTGGTAAATTCATATTCCGACCGCTCTTCAATAATCTTTGCAAAAAGCCGGTTTAGCCGAAGGTCGTCTCTGTAGGTCAGCAAAACCGGTTCAGCATTAAAACCGGTGCTTTCGAGGTAATCGGTAAACATTTCCTCACGGAAGGTGAGGGTATTTTCGTGCTTCTTTATTTTGTCGTTGAAATAATCTTCAACGGCAACAGCGGCTATAAGGCCTATATACTCGTTTCCCTCCTTCACCTGTCGATACAGGTAATAACTTTCCTGCTGATCCTGAATGAAGGTACCTTCATCCATGAATTTGTCGAAAGTTTCCTTAACCAGGCGGTATTTTGGCGCACCATGGGTGAGCTTTCTGCCCTCTGCCGGATTGATGACATGGAGGAAGGTGTAAGGGTTATTTCGCAGCTTATCATCCAGCTCCTCATCCAGGTAAGTAAGATAGGAACGGGTGGCCACGAGGTAGGCCTTGTCGCGGGTGGGCCTGATGGCACGAAATGGTTTTATCGAAATCATGGGGCGAAAATAAGCAAGCCCTGTTGATCTCCGGTTTCCGGAAAAGGGATTGGCTGCAATCCTTTAATATTGCATCCGAACATTAAGCATGAGCCGCAACAGTCTTTTACTTCTTAGCCTTTTTTTGATCCTCCTGGGATTTTTTGGCTGGCAAAACACCATTGAACTCAGGGCAGAGGAACCCCGAAGGGCCATTGTATCGCTTGAAATGTTCCTTTCTGGAGAGTATGTTATACCACAAATCAACGGCTGGAGTTACTATAACAAACCACCGGTTTTCAACTGGATCATGACAGCCTTTTTCTGGCTCTTCGGATCAGTGAGCGAGTGGGTGGTGAGGCTGCCCTCATTGTTGTCTCTGGTAGTTTTAGCCGGACTTCATTTTAAGTTTGTGAGGCGATTTGTAAGCAAGGAAGTGGCTGTGCTATCCGCTCTTTTTTTTCTCACCGGAGCGGAGATCCTGTTTTACGGTTCGGTAAACAGTGGTGAAATTGATCCCTTTTACGCACTGGTGGTGTACCTGCAGGTAATGGCTATTTTTATTTTTTACCAGCAGAAAAATTTTTGGAAACTGTTTTTATGGTCCTACTTTTTAGTGGCCGTAGGATTTCTCACCAAAGGGCTACCCTCGCTGGCATTCCAGGCACTAACCTTACTGGCTGTAGCAGTATATCACCGCAACTGGCGCCTGTTGTTTACTATTCCTCATGTTGCTGGTGTATTATTAATGTTGTTGTTGTGTAGCAGTTATTTCTACGCCTATGGCTTGCAGGAGGATGTAACCGGATTTTTGGTGCGCCAGTTTAAGGAAGCTTCCCAGCGCACCGGTCTCGAAACTGCGGCCAGTGACACACTGCAACAACTATTTCTGTTTCCGTTGCAGGTGGCCAAACTTCTCCTGCCCTGGTCGCTGCTGGCTGTTTTCTTTTTCAGAAGGTTTAAAACCAACCTAAAAGCTAATCCTCTTCTGAGCTTTGCTGTGATCTTTATTGTTGCCAACATCCCCATCTACTGGATTTCCGGAGATTATAAGGCGCGTTACCTCTTTATGTTTCTGCCTTTCTTCACCCTGCTACTGGCCTATTTCTATGTAGAGAACCGCCTGGCCATGCCTAAGATGAGGCAGGTGATTAAAACCGTATTTGGTGTAATGGCGTGCGCCCTTCCGCTGGCAATGTTCAGCCTGGCTTTTATTCCTCAGTTGAAGGATATCCCGGCACTTTATTGGCGCTTGGCAATAATGGCTTTAATCAGTGCCGGTGCTGCGTTTATTTATATAAAGAGCGAGGCCAAAATACTGGCAATGGTTGTGGTAATGGCTGTGGCACGACTGGGACTCAACCTCTTTTACCTGCCCGCCTGGCAAAATGATGAGGGTGTTGCCTCCTACCGGGAATCTATTGGAGAAATGCTGGAGATCACCGGAGATGAGCAGATATTTCTATATGGAAAGCCCCATCACTTTACAAGCGATGCCTCCATTG
Organism: uncultured Owenweeksia sp.; assembly: GCA_964574075.1. Lineage (GTDB taxonomy): Bacteria > Bacteroidota > Bacteroidia > Flavobacteriales > Schleiferiaceae > Owenweeksia. Next base: position 1,877 of record CAZNMG010000452.1, on the reverse strand, counting down.
GGCCTCTTACCTTCGAAGAAAAAGAACTGACAACCGCACCGCTTCTTGCTTACCAGATCCCTTACTACATCTCACGGGCCAACAAAAAGATCATGCATTTTACACCCCAATTAAAAGAGGGGAAATATCATCTGGCTCCTGCGGAAATGATAGATAAGGAGGACCAAGAAGTTCTTTTCCGTTTAAGAGATCATTGGCAGCATCGGGATTACGTGCTTATTCGGCCGTAGCCAAATCCTTCTGGAGGCTGCCGGGTACCAGTAAGAAATAGGAACCGAGTAAGGACGAAAAGGCCAGTGAAAGGTAGAAGAGAAGACTGATTGCCAGGGAGAGTTCCATATCCAGCCCTAAAAATTCGGCCCCAAAAACAAATGCCATTTCCCGGGCCCCCATCATAGGGAGAATAAAGGCAAACGAAGCCAGTAAAAATACAAATACATATTCCACAATAAGATCGTCAATACCTATCGCCATTACCACAAAAAAGGTGGTAGCTGCCTGAAGGAGCTGCACCCCTACCGAAAGTAAATGAGTGCTAATCCAGGCCGAAATAAAAGACTTAAAAAACAGGTGCATTACCAGATAGTGAACAGCATAAACGATCGGCACGATCAACAGCACCAATGGCTTATAGGGAATACTGAAATTACTAAACATAAAAAATGTGGCTGTAACAAGTGCCAGTGCAGCAAGGCCACTGGCGCGGTCAAGCAGAGCAGCGGCCAAAATCTTTTTTATGGAGGCGTGGTAATTTTTTTTGATCCAATAGGCTTTATACCCCTCACCACCTACCAGTGGAATAAAGAGGTTATAGAACATTCCCAGGAAGTTGAGCTTAAGATTAAGGCGCTCGGGGATCTCCACGCCCTGGGTGTGGTAAAACCGGTTGATACGAAAAGCAGCAATAACCTTGGAAATAAAGAAAGATGCGAAAGCGAGGAGAATGTAGTGGAGTTTGGCCCGGCTCAGGTAAAACCAGGCCTCAGAGAGATCGACCTTTGTGATGATGATGTAGAGAGCCACGAGGCTCAGCAATACACGAATAAAATATTTTAAGCGCTTACTCTTCAAAAAAGGCAAAATTATACAGGGGCCAAAAGTAAGCTTTCAAAAATTTGGCACTCCAACCGGCATCCATTTTTAATTTTACACCTCAAACACATTTAATATGAGTTCCCCATCACCGCTTCGATTTCATACCCGCAAATGGGTAAAGCCCGAAGATCTCAACCCCAACAACACCCTTTTTGGCGGCAGCCTGCTGAAGTGGATCGATGAGGAGGCCGTTATTTATGCCATTATACAACTGGAGAACCCTCATGTGGTAACTAAACTGATTTCGGAGGTGGAATTCATAACGGCTCCGCGCCTTGGCGATATTATTGAAATGGGTTTTACTGCCACCCATTTTGGAAAATCATCCATAACCCTAAAATGTGAGGTGCGGAATAAACTCACGCGTCAGAAGGTTCTGACAATTGAAAAGCTGGTGTTTGTAAATCTCAATGAAGAAGGGAAGCCTGTTCCTCATGGCAAGAAACAAATCGTAACTTCAAAGGACCGGTTTGCAGAATAATTTAAAGGAAATCCCAGCTGATTAATTAAATCGGCTTCTCCTAGCTATACCTGATTTTCAATCAATTAGATTATCTCAAAATCCCGACAGGGAAAAATCCTACTCCTTGTCGAAAAATTAAAGGGTTTTGTCGCCCCATAAATCTTATCTTCGGGTGAATTGCCATAATTTGGCTGTGTCTAAAAGGCAGTCCTTCAACTGAAAACGTACCCGTCCTCCTGAAATAAAAAGAATCCGGAGGAATCTGAACCGAAAAAATTAACGCAAATGGCAACTACATTCAACCACACCCCAAACGAAG
>CAZNMG010000451.1:0-4865 GCA_964574075.1 uncultured Owenweeksia sp. | reverse complement strand
TCGGCAACGGTTTTGGGCCTGAAGGCGTTTCGCACCTCCGGACGGTTAAAGGCAATACGCGCCACACCATTGGCTTTTTTATAGGTAATATCTTCGTATTCCTTTACGGTTGTCCAGTGGGGCGTGCTCATAAAAATGATTATTTAATGGGGTGGGCAAAGGTATAGAATGAGGGCAATATAACTCCGGGAATTCCAAAGGGTTTCACCCACGGCTTATCTCATAAAGCACGCACTTCTCAAGACGCTGGTCGCCTTTCAGTTGGGGGTGGTAAAAATTCTTTACCCGCTGCATCCCGGTTTTCTCCATGATCTTTATAGAGGGTGTGTTTACCACCGGAGCCATGGCTTTTATATTTTTAAGGCGAAGGACTTTTAATCCAAAGTCGATACAGCGTTGCGCGCCTTCGGTGGCATAACCCTGCCCCCAGGCATTTCTTTTCAGGCGCCAGCCAATATCGGTGCAGGGCGTAAAATCGGCTTCGAAATCCTGTTCGCTAAGCCCGATAAAGCCAATGAACTCACCGTCTTCCAATGTTTCTACAGCGTAGTAACAATAGCCGCTCTTTTTAAACTGTTTCTGCATCCGGGTTATAAAATCAGCCGTTTCTGCACGGTCCGGCAGGCTGGGGAAGTAAGTCATCACTTCAGGGTCCTGGTTGATGGCCAATAGTTGGTCGAGGTCTGCCTTGTGCCAGTTTCTAAAGCCAAGGCGGGCGGAAGTAAAGAGGTGGTGCTTATTCAACGGGGAAAGATTTCACCAAAGATAAGATTTGCCGGCTTAGGTGGGGAAGGTGCTGCAAACAGTGAGCGTCACCCGCCTTAATCAAACGAGTTGAAATTCTTCCAGATCCTTAGGTTGGTGAAACCCGGATAGGATTGAAGGCTGCCCTCTAAAGATTTTGCAAATAGTGCTATTTCCTTTTCTCCGCTCAGGTCTCCGTATTTTGTGAGGTCATAATTAATCGTCCCTATGTCGCCCAAGAAACCGGTTCCACTGTAAAACCTCATGCGGATCTTGCTCTTGCCCCGATACCTGGAGTTAGTCTGGTCATAAAACTGTACGACCATTTTTTGCCGGGCTCCCCAGGTCATTTTGCTCACAAAACCCAGTTCCTCTGTTTCAATCAATTTTCCTTTATTCCAGATCTCAATCCTGGAGATAAGATTGTTGGTCACCCCGATCAAAATCCTGTCTACCTGATCATTATCCCTGATGAGGATCTCCTGCCCGTAAAACTCCCTGGCGTTAATCCGTTTTGCTGGCCCCTGAAAAGTCACTGTGGATTTAAACATTCCATGTTGGGTATGGTCGGAACTCACCTTTTCAAGGGAAATTCCGTCAAACCCTGCCAGTTGATTTAATTTGTAGTCTGCTTTGGGGTTCTGCATTACAAAAGCAGTGATCGTGAAGGCCAGCGCAAATAAAGCCAGGGTGAAGCCGGTGATTCGAAGAAGTTTTTTCATAGCGACAGTTTTGAGTTTAATGCGGGGTGGTCTGATTTCCTACCTTTTCTAACTTCCGGAAAGTACAAAAAACGAAGTTCTGAATAGTATCAAACGGTGTCTTATGATCAACGGTGATGCACCTGATTTTTTCGAAGCTGTCTTTCAGGCGGTCGCTCAATGTGGTTTCGGAATATTGTCTGATCTCAATACCACTGCATTTTTGGGGTCCCTGTTCTGAAAAGGTGCCAATCACCAAAACACCACTAGGAGTAAGGCTTTGGTGTGCAGTTTCCAGGTAACCCGAAATTTCCATTTCGTTTGTCAGGAAGTGAAAAGCTGCGCGGTCGTGCCAGAAGTCATATTGCTCAATCGGCTCAAACTTCGCTGCATCTGCAATTATCCATTTTACCTTTTTCGCGCGCTCGCCAAGTCTTTGTTTGGCGCGGACTATTGCAGCTTCTGAAATGTCCAGCACTGAAATGTCCTGATACCCGAGGTCAAGAAGGTGGTCCGCCAGAAAACTGTCGCCACCGCCAACATCAATGACTTTGGCCGTTTTTGGCACGTCAAATTCCCTGAAGAACTGCAGAGAGGTTTCCGGAGTCGGCTGAAACCAGCTTACCTCTGTGAGGTCTTTGGTGTTATAGATATTTTGCCAATGTGTTTTGCGGTCAAAGGGTTCCATTGCTGAATTTAATATGTGGGTTATTTAAAGAATTGGTCATCGGACCATTTCATGGGATTGTTTTTTATGTACGCGGATATCTTGTGAAATGAATTTTCATTTCGGATGATGTGGTCGTGAAAACGGGTTTGCCACGTGAATTCTAACCCTAACCTATGGCAATGTTTGGTTACGGCCGATTTGTAGGAACGAACAATGGTTGAAACGGAATGTGATTTTGGGGAAATGGCCGACATTTTTTCGTTTTTGGGGATGATGGTTTCGTTCGTTGGTTTCGTGGTAGGGACGTTGTATGCAACGTCCCTACCAACGGCAACGCCCCGGCCAATATCCGCAACGTCATTACCGTTCAAAATCAATATTCCATGAAGGTGATTGGGCATTACCACAAATTCACCCAATTCAATTTTTTTAGCATGGTTTTTTATTTCATACCATAACACATGGGCGATGGCACCAACAGGTGAAATCTGCATTCTGGAATTTTCAATCTCACCAAAATAATGTTCGCGGTTCTGTGTGCAAATGGTGATGAAATAGGCGGCATTGCTCCTGTAATCCCAATTTTTCAATCGGGCGGATTCACTGCGATATTTTCCCATGTATTTATCCGACATCACGCGGCAAATTCAAAGCTTGGTCTTCGCATCCAAACTGTCATCCCAAAACAAAACCGTTTGGTATTTGAGTTCTTAGGAACAATTGAATACCCGCAACAGGAGTAAGGGTTTTCCCTGACCCTGTTACCATTTTAATCACTGATGCTCCTGATATTTTTACAATATCAATCCCAACAAAAAACCCGGTACCATCGGCACCGGGTTCTAAAGTATCAAAAAATAATAAGCTGCTATCTCGCTACGTTTACCGCCCGCGTTTCGCGTATCACGGTGATCTTTACCTGGCCGGGGTAGGTCATTTCATTCTGTATTTTCTGGCTTATGTCATAGGAGATCTTAGCGGCATCGGCATCGTTTACACGGTCGCAGTCTACCATCACCCTCAGTTCGCGGCCGGCCTGCACTGCGTAAGCTTTGCTCACCCCATTGTGGCTCATCGCCAGGTTTTCGAGGTCCTTGAGGCGCTGTATGTAGCTTTCGGCAATCTGCCTGCGGGCACCGGGGCGGGCACCGCTTATACCGTCACACACCTGTACGATGGGAGAGGTGAGGTTGGTCATTTCAATCTCATCGTGGTGGGCGCCAATAGCATTGCACACATCGGGTTTTTCGCCATACTTCTCTGCCCATTGCATACCGAGTATCGCGTGGGGAAGTTCGCTTTCCTCGTGGGGCACCTTGCCAATATCGTGAAGGAGGCCGGCACGTTTGGCTATTTTGGCGTTGAGGCCCAGTTCGGCAGCCATTATACCACAGAGGTTGGCTACTTCGCGGGAGTGCTGCAAAAGGTTTTGCCCGTAACTGCTGCGATATTTCATCCGGCCCACAGCTTTTACCAGTTCGGGGTGAAGCCCGTGAATGCCAAGGTCGATAGTAGTGCGCTTGCCCACATCAAAAATCTCTTCTTCAATGGCTTTGGTGGTTTTGTTTACCACCTCCTCAATGCGTGCGGGGTGTATACGGCCATCGGTAACGAGGCGGTGCAGCGCCAGGCGGGCGACTTCCCTACGAACAGGGTCGAAGCAGGAGAGGATGATCGCCTCGGGAGTGTCGTCAACAATAATTTCCACCCCGGTGGCAGCTTCGAGGGCGCGGATGTTGCGGCCCTCGCGGCCAATGATGCGGCCTTTGATGTCGTCATTTTCGATATTGAAAACCGAAACACTGTTTTCGATCGCCTGTTCGGTGGCTACACGCTGTATGCTCTGGATCACAATCTTGCGGGCCTCGCTGCCGGCAGTGAGTTTGGCCTCTTCCATGGTTTCCTGTATGAAAGCCGCAGCATCGGTCTTGGCTTCGTCTTTCAGTGCTGCCAGTAGCTGCTCCTTCGCCTCTTCGGGGGTGAGGCCGCTTATCACCTCAAGCTGCTCCACCTGCCTGCGGTGCATTTTATCGAGGTCTTCAGTTTTCTTTTCGTTGATCTCTATTTTCCGGTCGAGCTCACCCTGCAGGCTTTCGAGGTCGCGTTCCCTGCGTTTCATCTCTTCAAAGCGCTGGTTATTTTTTCCCTCGCGGTCCTTCAGTTTGCTTTCGCGCTCGTTGAGCTTCTGTTCACGTTTGTTGATCACCTTTTCGTGCTCGGCCTTCAGCTCCAGGAATTTTTCCTTGGCCTGCAGGATCTTATCTTTTTTGATGGCTTCGGCTTCCTTTTCGGCTTCCTGTACAAGGCCGGTGGCCTTGTTGCGCTGTACTGAAAGCATCACCAGATAGCCGGCTCCGGCACCCAGTACAAAGGCTGATACAGCCATTACTATTGTATTTATTTCCATTGGTTGTTTTCTAAGTTGTTATAAAAAAAAACCCGCACCTCTTCAGTTTTTTGTCTAAACTCCGTTCAGACAAGTTCGGAGCTTACCGGATAATTTCGGCCTTCCACTCAAAGGAGGCATGGCCTAGAAAACCCGAGCTAAACTCCTATTTTAGTTAGCGTTGAGTTTAGCAAAATATGAATCGGTGCGGGAAAAATAATCTTATGTAAAGAACTTCTTTTTTAAGGCTTAATTGCAGTCTCAAGTATTTGTTCGAGGTGGTTCATGCGTTGGTGCAGCTCCCCTGTATCCACCAGTTCCTTGTCCTTGTTTTTCTCGAGCCGTGAGGCTAATTGCAAGGCAC
>CAZNMG010000450.1:0-2701 GCA_964574075.1 uncultured Owenweeksia sp. | reverse complement strand
ACCAAAGCGGTGGGCTTCATCGCGCAGGCGCTGAATGATCTTAAGGGTTTCGGAGCGCTTATCGAGGTAGAGCGGGTACTGATCACCCGGAAAGTAAAGCTCCTCCAGCCGCTTTGCAATTCCGAGAATGGCAATTTTCCCACGCAGATCCAGAGCCTCCAAAGCCTTAAGTGCTGCATTGAGTTGGCCCTTGCCCCCGTCAATAACTATAAGTTGAGGCAGTTCTTCTCCCTCGTCACGCATTCTGCGATACCTGCGAAACACCACCTCCTCCATGCTGGCGTAATCATCGGGTCCTTCCACAGATCTTATGTTGAAGTGGCGGTAATCCTTTTTGCTGGGCTTGCCATCCCTGAATACCACACAGGCGGCAACGGGATTGGTACCCTGTATATTGGAGTTGTCGAAACACTCGATGTGCCGGGGTTCCTCGCTCAGGCGAAGGTCCTGTTTCATTTGTTGCATGATGCGTTTCACATGCCGGTCGGGGTCAACGATCTGGATGCTTTTGAGTTTTTCCAGCCGGAAATAGCGGGCATTTTTCAGCGAAAGCTCCATCAGGTGTTTTTTGTCACCCCGCTGTGGCACATGTACATTGGCACCTGGTATTTCCATGCCAATACTGTGAGAAAGATAGATCTCCTTTGAAGTGGATTTAAAGAGGGTGCGAATTTCAGGGATGGTCATCTCCAGCATTTCCTCGGGTGATTCATCCAGCTTTTTCTTAAGCTCCACAGTGTGCGACTGTAAAATAGCACCATCAATAATTTTAAAGTAGTTGACGTAGCCATACTCTGCGTCAGTAATCACCGAAAATACATCCACATCGGTAATGGTGGGATGAACCACTGTTGATTTGGCCTGGTACCTCTCCACAAGCTGAATTTTTTCCTTGGTTTTCTGGGCGTCTTCAAACCTTAGGTTTTGGGCCTGCTCGTGCATTTGTTGGCTGAGCATCTTCAGTACCGAATTGAGGTTCCCTTTTATCAGCAGGCGGGCCGCCTCAATATCCTGATTGTAATCCTCCTCGGTTTGCCGTCCCTCACAAGGGCCCAGGCAGTTGCCAATGTGGAATTCGAGGCACACCCTGAATTTTCCTTCGCGGATGTTTTCTTCACTCAGGTTGAGCTTACAGGTACGGATATGGTAAAGCTGCCGGATAAGTTCGAGCACGGTTTTCATAACCTTTACCGAAGCGTAGGGGCCATAATACTCAGATCCGTCATCAACCGGGTTACGGGTAGGGAATATTCGCGGGAAGCGCTCATTTTTAATACAGATCCACGGATAGGTTTTATCATCCTTGAGATTGATGTTGTAGCGCGGCTGATATTCCTTTATGAGGTTGTTTTCGAGCAGCAGTGCGTCAAACTCGGTTTCGGTGATAATGGTTTTTATATCCTCCACCTTTTTGATAAGCATATGCAAACGGGCACTCTCAGGTGTTTTGGTGAAGTAGGATGCCACTCTTTTCCTGAGATCCTTGGCCTTTCCGATATATAATATATTGCCGCTCCGGTCGAGGTGCTGGTACACCCCGGGCTTATTGGGGAGTGATTTGAGTATGTTGCTGATCTTCTCCGAAGGCATTAGGCAAAAATAGCTATCATTGTGGCTTATGGTAAGGGTAGTTTGTGCTGTAATAAGAAACAGTGAAAACCACATTTTATTGGTGCAGCGAAGTGAGGATATGCCCCATGGGGGAATGTGGGAATTTCCCGGTGGAAAGGTGGAGGATGGTGAAAACTATGAAAATGCCCTGCAACGCGAAATACGGGAGGAGCTGGGGGTGGAGATTAAAAACTTACAACAGTTACGGCCTGAGGAATACCAGTACCCTGCAAAAAAGATTGTTTTAATTCCCATTATTTGTGAAATTCGTTCAGGTAATTTACACTTAAGTGAACATTGTGCCTATATGTGGTTGAAGGTAGAAAAGGTGGTGCTATCCCAACTACTGGAAGCCGACCGGGGAATCATCCATCAACTGAAAGCGCTGCTATGAAAATAAAACATTTAAAGCTTGACTGTGCCAATCTGGATGAGCAAAAATATTTTTACACCCGGAAATTCAAGTTCAGGATAGTGGAGGAGGGCAATGGGGAAATTACTCTTCAGGCTGGCAGTTCGCTTCTCACCTTTACCGAAAACCGCCTCCATAAACCCTATTATCACTTTGCATTCAATATTCCTTATGGAGCTGTGGAGAGCGCCCTCAAGTGGGTACATAAAAAAGTGGATATTATCAGCTTTGAGGGGAACGAGATCCAGGAGTTTACGAACTGGCAGGCACGGGCTTTTTATTTTCTCGATCCTGCGGGGAATGTAGTAGAGCTGATTGGCCGCAAACGTTTTGATGATTCTGATGGGTCTCATTTTAATGAGAGCAGGATATTGAATATCAGTGAGATCGGTATTCCGGTTTTTGAGGTGAGTTCTGCCTTTAAAAGTATTAACAAGGCTACCGGTATTGAGCAATTTGACTACAACAGCAACACATTTTGTGCAGCAGGGGATGATGAAGGGCTTTTTATCATCGTAGATAAAGCCGAAAAAACCTGGTTCCCTACAAACGAGCCGGCCAGAGTTTTCAATCTGGAAGTAAATTTCAAGACCGATGAACAACGCTTTGTTTTACAGCGCAGCAGTGGTGAGCTCAGCGTAAATAAAATTGAAGCCTGATCTCAACCTGATTTACCTG
>CAZNMG010000449.1:0-3302 GCA_964574075.1 uncultured Owenweeksia sp. | reverse complement strand
ATGGTGGGATTGGGATAAATTCGAAACCAACCATTCTCATTACGCATGATTTGTTCCTCAAGGCCCACATTATAGGGCCGGTCTGATCTGAAACTGGTGTAAACATGATATTCGCCCGGAGCATAGGTGGTATCTAAAGTTCCGGTGATGGTAAGGCTATCGCCAGTGGTATAGTCATACCAGATACCTGCCTGAGGAAAAGTGGCTGTTACGGGTAAATCGGTCAACCCGAAGTTGCCCAATACCACCGCTGCACTGTCATCGGTAGTGAGAGTGATATTTTTTACATTACCGCTGAGTACTGCGGAATAGCTCCCATCAAGAAATACATTGGGATATAGCTCCTTCAGCAGAACAAGATTGGCATACTCCATAAACAGATCCCTGCGTTCCGTATCATTGAGATAATCCCACCGGATCGGTTTATTGGCTATCCGGCAGCCGGGGTCTATAGTTCCATTTGGGCAATAGTTGATGGAGTAGTCGTAGCCAAGTTCGCCAAACTGCCAGATCATTTTAGGCCCGGGAATGGTGAAGAAAAAAGCTGCCGCAAGAGCCATCCGCTCCAGGGCAATGGCAGTATCCTTTGTATCGTACGCAGGGCCGGCATTGCCAAAATTCAGGTTTTTGTACATAAGCCGCTCTTCATCGTGGCTCTCCATATAGCCCACCAGGAGAGGGTCATTCCATCCCCTGCTGCTGTGGTGCACACCGGCCATATTGCTGCTGTAGCCCATTGCAGCTTCGCTGTAGGCATGGTTCATATTCCCCCATAGCAGGAAGCCGCGGCTCGCCAGCTCCTTCTCTTCACTATTATCAGCAAAATGCTCAAGGATCATATAAACGCTGCTGTCTATTTCCTCTACCTCATCCTTAATGCGCTGTAAGGTGTTGATACGGCCCTGATCATACTGGCCCCAGGCGGAAATATTTCCCAGGGTGTTCTTTTGCGTAAAACCCTTTGAGAGATCCACCCGGTAACCGTCAATCCTGTATTCCTCTACCCAATGCTGAAAAACCCTTTTGGTAAAATATTTAGTGGCGTCAGAGCTGTGATCAAAATCATAACCCACATTAAAGTCGTGCTTTGGCTGTTGATTAAACCACGGATTTTCGGCCGTGGGCTCCCCAAACTGCCCGGCTGACGGATCAAAATACATCCGCACTAATGGACACTGACCAAAGGCGTGGTTCATGGCAATGTCCATAATAACAGCAATGCCCCGGGCATGGCAACTGTCAATCAGCATTTTCAGGTCATTGGCTGTTCCATAGTATTTGTCGGGAGCCATAAAAAACATCGGATTATAGCCCCAGCTTTCGTTCCCTTCAAACTCCATTACCGGCATCAGTTCTATGGCATTTACACCAAGTGAATCGAGGTAAGAAAGCCGGTCGATTACCGAGCGATAGCTATGCTGGCTGTCAAAATCCCTGATCAGTAATTCATAAATTACGAGCTCCTCCTTTGCGGGTCGTTTATAGTTTGTGGTTTGCCACTGGTATTCCGGGGGGTCTGTTTGCACCACCGAAACCGGAAAATTGGTTTTGCTTCCCGGGTAAGGCTTCAGGTTGGGATAAACGGAGGCAGGTATAAAGTTGTCATTCCAGCCATCCAGAATTTTTTCAGAATAGGCATCGGCTATGCGTATTCCTTCTTCATCAATGTAATACTGGAATGCGTACTCCCGGCCAGGCTCCAGGCCTTCAATAATAGTCCAGAAGAAAGGGTCGCTCGGGGATTTGTATATCTCGAACTCCGGGGTGATCTCCCAGTCATTGAAATCACCGATCACGTAAATGAATTCCTTATAAGGGGCCCTGATCTTTAAGGCAATGGTACTGTCGTTGAGGATGGTGATACCCTCCTCGTAACCCGCGGTATCAACTCCTATATTGGAACCTGCCCGCGCAAGGTAGCTCACGGTATCACGGTAAAGGGTGCCATTATAATCCGCTTCAATAATGAGATCAAAACGGCCTGTGCCATAGTTGACCAGCGGAAGTTTATAGCTAATGTCTGTGGTATCGGTAGCCTGTGCCAGAAGTGTGCTGCCGTGATATAGACTGAGGTCGGCTTTTGCAGAAGTTTGCGCCAGAAGATCTAAGGTATCGGAAAGGTCATAAATCCCAAAACCTGCCGGTAACGAAAATAAAGCCTGAAAGCCCCCTGTAGAGATGGGCATGAAAATATCTCCGCCTCCGGCTGCACGCCCTACTTTTGAGCCGTCTGCATTTCGAAAAACAAACGCCAGGGCAGTTACCGTTTCACCGGGAGGGATACTATAAAATGTATTGATGTGATACTTTATGCTGTGCAGATTATTTCCAAGATTGATCATCTGAACCTTAGGATCGACCGTGCCCCAGTTTCCCTGCACATGCCTCCAGTCCGTAGGCGAGGTACTGAGGTTGGTAATGACCCCGGTATGGGCGTACACCTGTGATACCCCCACCAGGTCTGCATTTCCCTGGGTGGCATCAAATATCACCTCCACCGTATCATTTTGAGTGACAAATGTTGGCACCAGGGTGACCTGGCCCATAGACTTACCCAATACCAACAGTGCGGCCAGCGTGAGGCTTAGTCTCTTGATGGTGGAAACTGTGTCAGCAGATACTATTGTTGCCATATTCTTCAGGTATTTTTCACAACCTCGTTTGTTTCATTGATCTCATACAGGCGGGCTGGTTTATGAAGCACTCCCTGCTGTTTCTCTTCGGTGGGAATCACCAGGTTTTCCTTAATGATCTTCTTTCTGAAATTTCGTTTATCGAGCTTTTTTCCGAGAATGATCTCATAAAGCCGTTGTATCTGGCTGAGGGTAAATTTCTCGGGCAAAAGCTCAAAACCGGTTTTATTTGTTTCAAAATCCTTTCGCAGCTTTTTAAGGGCTGTTTGGAATATCAGGTCATGATCAAAGGCGAGGCGCGGCAATTTTTCTATATCGCACCAGTACACCCTGTCGGCAAATGAGGAAGCCCCCGGGGCAAAGTCACCCATCTTTACCAAAGCAAAATAAGCTATGGTAATAACCCGCGCTTGCGGATTCTGGCGGTAGGATTGCAGCCACTCCAGATCTTTTATGTCCTTAACCCTATCCGGGTCACCAAAGGCTTGGAACTGCTTTAGAAAAATTCCTTCCAGATCCGTGAGTTCCTTCAATACCCGGCTCGCTGCTTCATCCAGACTCTCCTCATCGGTGATAAGGTCTCCCGGAAGTGCCTGCTGCTTTTTGTCCACACTGGGCATCTTCTGCTCCATCAGTAACACATTGAGCCTGTCATTATCAAAACCAAAC
>CAZNMG010000448.1:0-21361 GCA_964574075.1 uncultured Owenweeksia sp. | reverse complement strand
AATGGAGATGTTAGCGGAACGGGGAATTATATATATACTGAAGCCAGTGGTGCTTCAGGTACCGGAAGTATTACCTCACCACTTATTTATATTCCCAGTGGGCTTATAAACCCCCGCCTGAAGTTTTCCTACCATATGTATGGTGCCAACATTACTTCATTTTCACTTCAGATAAATGGTGGCAGCGGATTTACCAATGTTCTTACCCTTAATGGCCCGCAGCAAAACTCCAATGCCGCGGCCTGGCTTACTGATTCAGTAACGCTTAATTCCTACGCGGGAGACACTATTCAATTCAGGTTAAATGGTACCAATACCGGATTCAACGGTGATATTTGCATCGATGAGCTGATTATTACCGCTGATCCTTCCGGCTGCTCCATGCCTGCGGCCCTCAGCTTTTCGGGTATTACCGGCAGTTCAGCTGTTGTAAGCTGGAATTCAGGAAGTGGAATGAGTGATCTGGAAGTTGTACCCCAGGGGCAGGGGCAGGGTACGGGAGATATGCATACCAATGTGTCGTCTCCCTATACGGTAAATGGTCTTTCACCGGCCACTACCTACACGGTGTATGTAAGGGATAGTTGTGGCCCGGGCAGCAATAGCAACTGGATCAGTGGCACCTTTACAACAAGCCCCTGTCCGGTTCCTGTGGCTGCATTTTTCTTCAATACCAATGTACTTAATGTCTCCTTTAATTCTTCCTCCAGTATTAATGCTGATACCCTGATTTGGGCTTTTGGTGACGGCAACATTACTTCGGGTGCCAATCCTACTCATAGCTATGCGGCTGCGGGCACCTATCAGGTTTCACTAATAGCAGGAAATTTCTGTGGTACCGCAGATACGCTTACCACGAGTGTAACGGTTTGTGATTCGCTGCTTGCCATTTTTAATACCACACAGGCGGGCGATACTGTTTATTTTGATGCATCCGCCTCGAAAGGAGCATCTAACTTCTATTGGGATTTGGGTGATGGAACCGATACTACGGGTGTTCAGTTTGGCTATATCTACACGGGTACCAGCAACCGAACCGTTACGCTTATTGTTACCAATGCTTGTGGTGATACCTCCAGCACATCACAAATCATTAATATTTGCCTCCCCCCTATAGCATCATGGACCTACACCATAATAAGCAGCGGGGGTTCAGGGATGAATGTGCAATTTGATGGATCGGCATCTAAAAATGCCACCAGTTTTAAATGGGATTTTGGTGATGGAAACAAGATAACGGGACCAGTTCAACCCGTCCACACTTACCTCACTCCCGGGCTTTTTTATAGGGTTACCCTCACCGTAGGGAATGCCTGTGGTGATGAAAGCAGCTATGCCTACCGTTTGAGTGAGATCGGCCTCGAAGAGCTCACGGCCAGAGCCTCCGTGCAGATGTATCCCAATCCTGCGGATGACCGCCTGACAATTGAGTGGGACCACACCGAGTTCACTCTGAAGAGGGTAGAAATAGTGGATGCTTCAGGAAAGAGGATGCTGCGAACCTCCGAATTTGAAGAATCGCTTCAGGGAGAGATGGAACTAGACGTGAGTTCCCTTGCAGATGGGTACTACATCATCAGATTTACCGGTGCATCAGGTGTTTCACAGCAAAAGTTGACGATCAGGTAAACTCCATATTTCTCCAAAATAAAAATCCGGCTGCTTTGAGAAGTGGCCGGATTTTTATTTTGTAGTCTTCCCTCGATAGGATAAGGGTTTAATCTTTTACTGCAACTGCAGGTTTATCCTTTCAAGAAAATCATCCACATCAAAAGGCTTGGTTATAAGATCCTTTGCCCCAACCTCGTCTAACCGGCTCGTATCTGCATGAGCAGACATTAGTATTACCGGGATTTCACTTGTATCGGGATCCTCTGTTATATGCTGGCAAGCTTCCAGCCCACTTCCATCAGGAAGCATTATATCCATTAGTATCAAATCAGGCTGCTGAATGGCAATACCTTGGTTGAATTCTTCAACAGTGGCAAAAGATTGCACCAGATACTTTTGCTTCTGCAACAAATACTGTATTAGTTCGCGGATTCCCCGATCATCTTCTAAGATGAAAATTTGTTTCATTGAGGAGGAATAAGTGCGTTGGGTACCTGACCCAAAGGAGAACTAACCGAAAAAGCCATTACCAGGTTCAGTTGCCTTTAGTGATTTTTTGCGGCAGAATGATACTGAATTCTGATCCCTCACCAGGTTTGCTGCTTACTCGCATTTCTCCGTTATGATGGTCAATGATCTGCTTTGTAAGGTAAAGGCCCAGTCCCAGGCCACCGATACCTTTTGTACTCTCTGCCCGATAATACCTGGTAAAGAGTTTATTTTGTTGCTCCTGACTCAGTCCTATACCCTTATCTTCTATGGCAATGGTTACCTTCTCTTTGGCAACTTCAAGTTTCAACTGCACCTCATCAGCCTTTGGAGAATATTTTACGGCATTGTTCAGCAGATTCATTATAGCCTGTTCAATCCGTTGCTTGTCTCCCTCTATTATTGCGGGTCCATCACCAAACTCTGTAATAAGACTGTGGGATTCATAGGAATAACTGAAAGTTTCTGCAATGTCATAAAGCATTTGCCGCACATCAATAATCTCTAAGTCGAAGTCGAGCTTTCCTGCTTCTATCCTCGACATATGCAAGAGGTCTTCCACGAGTTTATTGAGCTTATTGATTTGATGTAATGATTTGCTCAGGAAAAGCTCGGACATCCGGTCCGTTTCATTTTTGGAAAGTACCTGAAGATAACCCTTTACTGTGGTAAGTGGAGTTTTCAATTCATGGCTTGCGAGCGCAATAAATTCATCCTTTTTCTCACTTAATGATTTCACCTGTTCAAACAATTTAGCATTGTCAAGGGCGATGGCGGCCTGTGCGGCAATATTAACTACCAGATCTTCATGTTCGGCTTTGAACATTCCTGCTTTAGGATGCCCGAAGAACAATCCACCAATAACATTTCCCGATGTGGATTTTACCGGTACAGCGAGGTAACTTACAACCGAAAGGTGTCCTTTGGGCGTGCCATGATGAGGATGATTATGGCCATAGCGGGTATCCTTGGTGATATCATCCACTCTTACCACATCCCGTCCCGTAAAGGTTGGATTGAAAACATCTGTATTTCGGGGCATTCCGAATCCTTCAAAGGCTTCTCTTGGAGCGCCAGACAATGTGAAGAGCTTAAGGGATTCGCCTTGGGCGTTTACCTGGTTGTAAAAGAAAGCTCCGAATGCCGCGCCTGAAAGTTTGGTGGTGGCATCAGTTACACGCTGTACCGTAATCTTAACATCAAGATTTGCAGAAATACTTTTTCCTACGGAACTGAGTATTTCAAGGTTACGGGCATATTTTTTTATTTCTGCCTGTGCCTGCACCTGAGCGGTGACATCGCGTGCCACTTTAGAGGCTCCAATAATTTCCCCCTGGCTGTTCTTCAGCGGAGAAACTGTGAGGGAGATGGATATGTCCTTTCCGTTTTTGCCTTTGCGGATGGTTTCAAAATGATCCACCTTTTCCCCATTCCTTATTTTTGAAATAATCAGTTTTTCTTCAGGTAGTCGGTTCTTTGGGATAAGCATGGTAATAGACTTACCCAAAACCTCCTTCTCATTATAACCAAATATTTTTTCAGCCCCTGAATTCCAGCTGGTAATGATCCCATTCAGGTCTTTACTTATTATAGCATCGTCTGATGATTCCACAATGGCGGAAAGCGTTGCCTGCTTTAATTCTCCCCTTTGCTGATCGGTGATATCCACCAAAGTATTATGAGCCCCTTTCAACTTTTGCTTCTCATCAAAGATAGGCTTTGGGAATACCAAAAGGTTTCTGATGGTATGGTCGGGCCTCTCAATAGTAATACTCTCATTCTCATGTGGAATACCTTTTTTCAGGGTTTTTGCCATCGGGCATTCCGAGAGTGGCATTGGCCTGCCATCGGGGTAAAATATTTTCCAGGATCCGCACCAAAGATCTTTTCCCAGCTCCGGTTTGCGACCCCACAGCCGGGCTGCTGCGTTGTTATAAAAAGTCAAAAACCCTTTATGGTCACAGGTATAAAAAGCTATTGGAGACTCTTCAATAAGATTTGCCAGGTCGACTTCAATCCGGCCCTGGGCCTGTTTGGCATCCTGCGCGCTAAAGTTCACCTGTGCATCAGGTGTATTAGCAGATCTCATAATAACAACTTATTAGCCATGGTCCACAAATATAGGGGGAAGCTAAAGTTTAGATTGAATATGCCGGAAAAAGGCAGGCTTTTCACTCTGGAGGGTTTACAGTTATATACCATCATCTCGCAAGCATTACCTTCTCTTTCTGTTCCCCCACCTGTACAATTACATAATCGCTGCGCAGGCCGGATAGATTAATAGCCAGCTCATCAGTGAGGGAAAGCGGTTTCCAATTTTGCTGGTGTACTATTTGTCCACCCATATCCATCACCTTTATCGTATAACTTTCCAATTCCTCCTGCCGAAGCCGAAGATGTATCCGGTCTCCGGCTGGATTGGGAAAAATATCGATAGCACCCTGCCTTTTCGCAGGTTCTTTTCTGCCAATGGTTTCACTGCTGTTAGCCAGTACATAATCGCCCTGCCGAAGGCTATCCAATGTAAACCAACCCAATCCATTTGAAGGTCCACCAATGTCCGTTCTGGTTTGGTAGGGGTAAATTTCCCAGGGTTGCGAGGCATCCTTGCGCCACAGTACTTGCAGGCTGTCTTCGGTGATACTCACAAGGTCATCATCCATTCCGTTGGTACCCCCCCTATAGTCCATTCGGGCACTAAGATCAATACGCTCTTCGCCAATAATACCTACAGTCCAGTAGTGATTGATACTCAGGTGGAAGTCGGCCCAGGCGGGGATCACTCCACCCGGCCCCGCATAATGATGCATGGCAATAACATGGGCAGAATCCTGCACACTATTTACAGTAAATCTTAGCTTCGAATATTTCTCTGCCAATGGCCCGCTTTGGGTGATCTTAAATTCATCATAGGTATCTGCGGAAAGCATTTTTCCATTATACCCGGCAAGGGCAAAAACCGGTTGAAAACCAGGCATGTGAAAAGTCCGGGTGGCGTTAGCACCATTCATTTCGAGCTGGTGTGAAAGGGTGTCACCGGCAGCATTAAAAAATGTAACAAATACAGGTAATCCCTGGTATAATGCGGGAGCTTCATGTACCCTTTGTGACACCTGCACTGTGATATCATCAGTAGCACTTGCCGTCCAATGATCAACTGTTACCTGGGGATAGCCGGCATTGTAGACCCAGTTTGTAAAGAAATCATTTAACGGAACTCCTGTTATCTGGCTTAATTCATCACGGAACTGAGCGCTGTTGAGGTTTCCGTATTTGTTGTTTTCCAGAAGGGTGGTAAGGCCATTAAAAAAGAGGCTATCGCCCAGGTAGGCTCGCAGGTTGTGTGCTACCATGGCACCTTTTTGGTACACGTGAGTACCGTAGGTGTATTCATGCGACAGGCCCTCAATGGATTTATATCCATTATCGTTTTTATGCGCAGTTTCCAATACCGTGAAGGCGTTGGCCAACACCAGGTCGAGGTAGGTTTCGCGGTTATACACCTGCTCGGTATAAAGATGGCTGCAGTACTCGGCCATGCCTTCGTTTATCCACATGTCCGCATCCGTTTCGCAGGTCACCAGATTACCCCACCAGTGATGGGCCAGTTCATGCGCCATAATATCTTCACCGCTAAGGTTGCCATTGATGAGACTCACGGGATAATGAATACTTGTAGCATGTTCCATGGCACCCACCGTTGTTGCGGCATAACCGATCTTTTGCCAGTAGTAGGGGCCAAAGGCGTTTTCAAGAGCGGTAAATGTGGGCTTCAGGTTTACAAACGAATTCACCAGATTAAGAGAATCTGCCGGCTTAGCCATCAATTGAATGGGGGTGGTACCCAGCAATCCCGAAACACTGTCATTTACCTCTGCGTAATTGCTCATGGCAATGGAAGCGAGGTAGGTGGGAATGGAGTCAGTCATTGCCCAGTGGGTAAGTAGCGTGTCACCATTCAGCGCAGTTTCACTTATTCGCAATCCATTGCAGTAGGCGCGTATATTTCCGCGCGTTTTTATTTGGAAATCATAGGTTGCCTTTTCCACAAAATTGTCAAAGCAGGGATGCCACGCTCGCCCATAAGTGTGGGGGTTTGCCGCAAAGCCCACTCCCAGGTTGTAGTAGTAGCCGCTTTGCTGGTGCCAGCCTCCCCAGCCACTGCCATCGCCCGGAGGATTACCCCGGTAGTAAACGCTAAGTGTAAAAGTATCACCAGGTGGCGGAGTATTAATAAGATTAGCCCGGATGATTGTATCGTTGTGAGAAAAGCTGATGGTTTGCCCATCCTGTAAAATAGAATCCACCTGGAGTTGAAGAAGGTCGAGATTGATGACTCCGTTGTGGACAATTTTTGGAGTGATGGTAAGGTCAGCACGGCCCGCCAGGTAGCGGCTTGGCAAAGTGGTAAAGTCGAGAAACAGATCGTAGTGCAGGATATTAAAGGTGTCTGATTTTGCGCTGTTGTCTATTGAAGTTCCCGGGGGTATGGAGCTGTTTGTCTGCTGCTTTAGCGCCTGACAGCGGAACTGAGCCAGAAGCGATGTACTTATTAGAAGCGAAATGCAGAAGACCCAAAATTTTTGATTCATATAGCGCAATTGAATTTTATTTGATTTCACGTTGGCGGACTACCTCGTACAGGAGTGCACCGGTGGCTACCGAAACATTCAGTGAACCTATTTTTCCCTTCATCGGCAGCTTTACAGCGAGGTCGCAGAGCTTTAGGTATTCGGGTGAAATGCCTTCGTCTTCTGAACCCATCACAAGGCAAACCGGTCCTTTCAGATCTGCCTCGTAAGCCAATGATTCCGCCTTTTCACTACAGGCTACTACCTTAATGCCATTGTTTTTAAGGTAGGTAATGGTTTCCTTCAGGTTCATCTCGCGGCAAACGGAAATATGGTTCAGAGCTCCGGCCGAAGTCTTAAGGGCATCAAAATTTACCGGAGCACTCCCACGGGTGGGGATAACCACTGCATGCACCCCTGTACATTCAGCTGTACGGCAAATGGCCCCAAAGTTCCGCACATCTGTGATACGGTCGAGCATCAGAATTAGCGGATCTTCACCGGATTCATAACAACGCGTTATTATCTCGTCAAGACTCTTAAAGGTTACCGCGGAGGTAAAAGCCACTACTCCCTGGTGGTTCTTCCGGGTGATGCGGTTGAGCTTTTCTACCGGTACATATTGGAAGGGGGTGTCGCTATCCTTTAGCAGGGGCCATAATTCCTGGAAGGTAGGGCTTCGCAATCCCTTCTGGATCATTATCTTATCAATTTCCTTCCCCGCTTCGAGGGCCTCTATTATTGGCCTAGTACCAATAAGGAGGTCGCTGCCTATAGCGGCTTTGCTCTTGTTCATTCTGCTCTCTTTGGATGTCCTTGGAGTTGTAGATATGGCCGTTACGCCATGATTCTATAGCCTGGCCCCAGCCATAGCGATAGTTGATAAGCCGTTCCAGGGCATAATCATTATCCGTAAATGGGTTACTTACTTTGGAGAAATTGAAGTAATAGGATAAGGAAGAATTTTCATCACCGTAGATCCAGGCTTCACCTGCCGTGGAGCGATAAACTTTATCAGGTGGCCCATAGATTACATAAATGATCCCTCGGTCTGTCTTCCAGCCCTCCTGGTAGGAGGTGAAGAAGAGGTTAGCCTCCTGTACCCTGTTGTAATAGGCTTCCAATAATATCTTTGAGCGTTCTACGCTGCCGCTGCGGTTGAGCCAAAAATTATCCACTTCCTGCTTCAACGCAGCGGGGTCATCCATTACCTTGGCCAGTTCATCATACTCCCGTTTGGTGGTAAGATAGCGCAGGGAAGGGCCAAGGTGAGCTCTCTTGGCGATATAGGGAAACTGGTCGTAAAAGGAGAAGACAGTAAATCCCTGCCATTGCGTGGTGTCTACCCTGAAGTGATAAAAACCGCTATTGGAAAACGCAATGGTCTGGTTGGCCGGTACCATATATGTAGTGTCGGGCTTCAGCTCAAAAGTTTGATCATCAACACTTGAGTAGGGAGGTAAAGCCAGAGGAAAATCACGTCCATAATAGCTTACATAGTACTGGCTTACAGCCCGCCCTGAATAGTGGAGTTTGAAAGGGGTGGAGGTGGGCAAATGGTTCTTATAGATCACCTGTCCATCGGGGTCGGTCAGTAAAAAATAACCGGAAGTATTTTTTGATGATTTATTGATACGTTCGAAGTGGGTATATTCCACCTGCCTGTTCTGATCGGTCATTTGTAGGTGTAGCACGTATTTGCCGTCTGCGCTTCCTGTGGGGGTGCCAATTGTAAAATCACCAAGAATGGCTTTATGAGGAGGGCTGGCTGCTACATCAGTAATAGCGATGAGTCCGCTGTCAAGTATAGTGCCGTCTTCAAAACTTTCCACCAGTTGATACTCCAGCAAAAAATTGGCTTGGTAGTTATTCTCTTCCGGATTGCGCATATAAAGCAGGTCATCACTATTGATGCGGTAGTGTACTACTGATTCTTCGGGTAAAGTATGATGCACTACAAATTCAGGGCGGGGAGCAAGTTCCCGTGTATTATATTGATAGGAAACATCGCTGGCCTGCAACCCCTCACGGGAACGGCAACCGGCTATCAAAACCATCATGGCTAACAATACACCCAGCGATAAAAGTGATTTCATAAGTGCAAGTATTTCTGAAAAAAAGCCTTAAGGCACTGCAAGCTCCTCTCCAAAAGGTACAAATTTATCTAAACTAACCTCAGCCGGGAAGGGAAATTCCGATTAAAAGTGCACCTCCCTGTCATTTTTGAAACGCTCCCTGCAACTCCTTATTTCAATTAGTGCGGATCTAAGAAATGCTTTCCTTAAAAACGGTTTACATAACCGAAATGGACGTTTGTGGTGCGCAGGTCAAAAGAGTTCTGATCATCTTTACCCACAGCGAGGAATAGGGAAAATATACCTGCACCTGTTCTGAAATTAAGGCCGGCACCCAGACCGGTGAAGATATTGGAAGTGTATTGATTGCGGGTATTCATTTCCGAGAAGGCCACATCAGCAAATGCAGTAAGATAATCATACTGGCCGATCATATACCGATACTCCAACGTTCCAATGGCATAACCCGAGCTGTAAATGCTCTGCTCATTAAATCCGCGTAAAGTCTTTAATCCTCCAATTCGAAACAACTCGTTCTGGAAGAGATCCGGTCCGAAAAGTACTTCACTCTGCACTGCTGTTTTTACAATATGCCGCGTGGCGAAAGGGAAGTACTTGTCTCCAAAAATCTGCCAGCCATACTGGCGTTGAGAGTTTCCGCTGCTTTTCCTGTTTCCCGTAAGGCCATGGCTTTGGAGTGTGAAACCTTGTGTGGGCACTATAACCCTGTTGGCTTTGTTGAGTTCCACTCCCAACTTATAAAAGGTGGTGCTAAATGAACTAAGGTCGGTGAACGTGGGCAGTCCTTCGGGTTGAAGCACATTGGAAGAGCGATAGCTGACCCCTCCGCTGAGGAAGCTTCCGCTTTCAATAAGGTATTTGAGCAAGCCACTAATGGTAGAATTCACAAAGCTACTGTCCTGCCTGAAAATATAGAGATCCCCTTCAAACCATACAGGAGTCTTAAACAGGTAGGGATACTCAAATCCCAGGTCAAGTGATTGAGCAGCTTCGTCAGGTCTTCGCCATCGTATCCGGAATTCTTCCCCCTTTTTTAAAACGTTCAACAAGCGAAGCTGGAAGTCTCCGGTGAAACTCACCTCTCCATCCTCATCAGTGTTCAAGCCTATTACCCCATCCACCTGATTGCTTTTCACCTCTTCCATATAAAGATAAATCACTGTTTTACTTTTGGTAAAGGCTACAGCTGGTGGGCGTGTAGTCTGTAAAAATTCGATTTGTTGGGTTCGTTCCGGAATTTTTTGGAGGAGCGATTCATCGTAGAGCATTCCCGCGTAGAGCTCCAGGTCATACTTCATAAAATTTTGCGGAAAGCGGTCATATCCTTTCACTGATATGCTATCAATTCGTATAAGTGGGCCGGGGCTCAACTGAATTGTGCCATTGAGGGTGTCATTGATAAAACTGTAGTGGCTAAGCTGTAGCGCAGCAAAGGGATAACCATGGTTTTCAAGATAGCGGAGTTGCTGCTCAAGAAATAATTTCAAGCCTTCCATATTGAGAGCCGCCACTTCACCGGGATTGCTGATTTCCTGTGGTATGGCAAAATCATCTGGCCATTCAAGCCTTAAAGTGCCCTGATAAATGATTGGGCCTGGGGTGATAGTAAAGGTGGTTACGGAATCTCTACTGTCAAGTTCTGCAGACGACAGCAGGTAGCCATTAAAATACATCAACTTTTTTGTTTGCTGTATGCGTTGGAGCAGGTCAAAAGTGTCTGATATTGCCCCATTCAGCTTTAGGATTTCATCCTTTACCTTTTCCTGAGGGTGTTCTGTAAAAGCTATTTCCAGATATTGCCCTTGCCCCGGAGCGGCCGCCAGGAGCAACAGAATGAATATGATTTTTTTTAAAGTTGCCAATCGATGGGCGTTTTACCGGCCTTTTGTAAAAGCTCATTTGTTTTTGAAAAATGGCGGCATCCAAAAAAACCATTATGGGCCGAAAAAGGGGAGGGATGAACACTCTCAAGTATATAATGCTTGTCCTGGTCAATAAGAGTTTTTTTGGAGCGTGCAAAGTTCCCCCACAGGAGGAAGACCAGATGCTGCTTTTGTTGAGAAAGTCGACTGATGACGGAATCGGTAAATGTTTCCCAGCCTTTTTGGCGGTGAGAACCAGGCTGCTTATGGCGGACGGTGAGTACCGCATTCAACATCAATACGCCTTGCTGCGCCCATTTTGTCAGATCACCATCAGATGGTATTTCCACGGAGAGGTCAGATTTAAGTTCTTTAAATATATTTTGGAGCGAAGGTGGATGTTGTATGCCACGTGCCACTGAAAAGCTGAGCCCATTGGCCTGACCGGGCCCATGGTAAGGGTCTTGTCCGATAATCACCACTTTCACCTTATCAAAAGTAGTGTTGTTAAAGGCTGCAAAAATTTCAGAACCCGAAGGGTAAATTATATTCCTCTGCTTTTCGTCCACCAGGAACTCTTTCAGGGCTATAAAGTAGGGTTTATTGAACTCTCCAGACAACTGTTCATACCAACTGGGGTCAATTTTGGGGGCAGCAGGACTCATATTAAAATAAAAGGTTTTATTTATGGTTTAATTATTGGTTTAGCGATAAAAGGCAAAATAACTAACTTTGCCTTTTACAGTCAGAAACAACTAATTATGAAAAAAATAATTGTAGCAATAACGCTTGGTGCTGTGGGAGTATTGGCACAGTCGTGTGGGTCAAGCGAAAAATGCCCCGCATATTCTCACCACGCCACGAGCCAGGTGGAGGATATAGGCTAAATGAAATTTATTGAGTTAACCGAAGAAAGTCAAATAGGTGAGATTTTAAGGATCTCAAATGGCGCCTCCAAAGGAATAGTGATATTTAAGCACTCTACTCGCTGCTCCATTAGTAGCATGGCGTTAAGCCGGTTTACCAGGGGCTGGAATGTCAGCGCGGAGAATGTTCCGGTTTACTTCCTGGATGTGTTGCGCTATCGGCAGGTATCCGATAAAGTGAGTAATCAGTTTGAGGTACGCCACGAGTCGCCCCAGGTTTTGTTGATCAGAAATGGCATGTGCATTTACCATGGTTCACATACGGCCATATCACCCGCAGAAATAGAACAGGAGATATTGAATGCATAAAGGAATACTCATAGCGGTACTTATACTGGGTTCATTAACCACCTATGGCCAGTTAGAGACTTCTGCTGATTTCAGGCGGCAGGTCTATGACCGTGAGTATACTTTGGGACTTATTGGACATTCACGAGGATACGCTGTAAACGGAAGGTACCTGAAGTTCATGGACGGGTTCAATAAACAAGGTCTTGAAATTGATATCGCCAAACTGCGGCACCCAAAGGAGGTAAGGGTATCAAACCAGGCTTTTTACGGCAGTTCAAGAGGCTATGTGTACAACCGCATCAATTCCTTTTATACCCTTAGGGGAGGCTATATTCGCGAAAGTGTTTTGTATGATAAAACTGACCAGGGTACCGTTTCAATCGCTTTGATAACGAGTGGCGGACTATCGCTGGGGTTGCTGAAGCCGGTTTATGTCTTAATACATGGAATGGAGGGACGTGCAAATTTAGAGACGGTTCGGTACAACCCTATCGAACATAATGCGTCTATAACAGGAGAAGCAAACTTTTTTAAAGGAATAGGAGAGACGAAATTAAGGCCGGGCCTATATATTAAAGCAGGTTTTAACTTTGATTATCAGCTGATTGAAAAGAAAGTGACTGCACTCGAAGTAGGAGTGGCCTATGATTATTTTATAGCAGAAGTGCCAATTTTTTATGAGGAGCCCGGAGGTGAGGATGTGAATTGGGGCGGATTTTTTCAAATGTATGTTGCCTTGAACCTCGGATACAGGAAAAATTGATAATGAGTGAAATCGCGGAGGCGGCCGTAGGTCCCAAAAAGAATTCAAAACCGCGATGGCTGCGGGTGAAGTTACCTACCGGTGAAAATTACAAAAGTGTACGTAAGCTGGTTGACAATTATGGTCTTCACACCATCTGCCAGAGTGGTAATTGCCCAAATATGGGGGAGTGCTGGGGTGAGGGTACGGCCACCTTTATGATCCTTGGAAATATTTGTACCCGGAGTTGTGGGTTTTGCTCCGTAAAGACCGGGAGACCAGGTGCTGTTGATTGGGATGAGCCGGAAAGAGTGGGCCGATCGGTAAAGCTAATGAACGTAAAGCATTGTGTGATTACCTCTGTAGATCGTGACGATTTACGCGATGGGGGCTCCATCATCTGGTCGGAAACAGTAAAGGCTGTTAGGAGGATGAGCCCCGGAACCACACTGGAGACCCTGGTGCCGGATTTTAAGGGTGAAACACTAAATATTGAGCGTATTACAGCAGTGGCCCCCGAAATTGTAAGTCACAATCTGGAGACAGTGCGCAGACTGACGCGAAAAGTTCGTATACAGGCCCAATATGACCGCAGCCTTTACGTTCTAAAATATTTAAAGGAAAAAGGTGCTCCCAGAACCAAGAGCGGAATTATGCTGGGGCTGGGGGAAAAGGAAAGCGAGATCATAGAAACCCTTGCTGACCTGAAGAATGCCGAAGTAGATATTGTCACCCTCGGCCAGTATTTACAGCCTACACCTTCTCACCTGCCGGTTCAGGAGTTTGTTGCCCCTGAGCAATTTGAGAAGTTCAAAATGGTGGGACTGGAAATGGGGTTCAGGTATGTAGAAAGTGGTCCACTGGTGCGATCCTCCTATCATGCCGAAAGACATATGTTTTAACCGTGAGTAATGATTTGTAAATTATATTTGCCCGTATTCAAAAATTGAAGAATTAAACAACTAGATATGAAAAGAGGAATACTGTATAGCTCCCTGATGGCGTTGGCCATAGTGTTTGGGGTGTCGGTGTTTATTACTGATGAAGAATCAAAAGAGTATTATACACCACGGCAAAATGCCGAATTAAAAGAGGGTATTGCCGGTGCGGTAGAATGGCTGAAGATGTTGCGTGCCAATCAGGTAACCGGGGAAGTATCCGCAGCCGATGTGCTCAACGCAAGAGAACAGGCGCAATTGCTTGCCAAACGGAAAAAATCTGCGCTCGACCTGCAATGGGAACCCATGGGGCCCAGCAATGTGGGAGGCCGTACACGCGCTTTCTTAATTGATCAAAATAATCCTAATATACTATATGCCGGCAGCGTGGGCGGAGGTCTTTTTAAGACGGTAAACGGAGGAGCCTCATGGGTGCATGTTAGTGATCCGGAGGCAAACCAGGCGGTTTGCTCTATTGCCCAGGCCTCTGATGGCACCATTTATTATGGCACAGGTGAGTCCATGTATGTTGGAGGAGGAGGCAACGGAAGTACGAGCACTCCCGGATTTATAGGTGGAGGCATTTATAGATCAACCGATGGAGGTAACACCTTTACAGTTCTTCCAAGTACTGTTCCCACTTCTACCGGAGGATTTATTGCGGTAGGAAAATTGGCTGTTGACCCTAATGACGACAATAGGATTTACGCGGCTGCTAATAACGGGCTTTGGCTCACTACAGATGGAGGAGTAACCTGGAACCGTCCGGTTACAGGCATTGGAAGCAACGAGGAGGCTACAGATATGGTAGTAACCCCCAGTGGCAAGGTATGGGTGAAGACAGGATCCTCTATCTATTTTTCCAACACAGGCAATGTCGGTGATTTTACCGAAATAACCACCAACGGAATTCCTCGTAATGGTGGGCGTATGCGCATCGCAGTATCACCTCAGGACGAAAACTATGTATATGTAGTATCCATTATTAATAATGAATTCGATAAGGCCTACCAGTCAACGGACGGAGGTACAAACTGGCGGGTTATAGGCCAGAAAACAGCCTTTTTGAACCCTCACAATGATCAGGGATATTACAATAATGCCCTTACCGTTGATCGGAATAATAAAGAGCGAATCCTGGTAGGAGGTGTACAACTTTGGGAGTGGAGCGAGCAAAATGGCTGGCAACAGATAGCGAGCAGCTTTGCCCCCGAATTTAGCCCTGTATATGTGCATGCTGACAATCATGATGTTGTATTTTCCAAAACGGATCCCAATAAGTTTTATGTGGTGAATGACGGAGGTGTATTCCGTACCACAGACAATGGTTTAACTTTTACCAGCATTAATGGTAATTATACTACTATGCAGTTTTACCATGTGGGTTTAGGGCCAGATGGTACAGTAATGGGGGGCTCTCAGGATAATGGCACCGTGTTTATTGACCCCAGCAGCAGCATTCCTACACAGGCCATAGATGTGTTGGGAGGTGACGGTGGCTACGCCCAATTATCAAGGCTGCACCCTGGTGTATTCTTTGCAGAGAGCCAGCATGGAGCCACGGTTCGATCTTCTGATTTTGGGCAAAGCTTTGATAACTATCTTGACCTTAACCGTATGGATCCCGGAAATAGAAGAGGAACCTCTGATTTTTCCAATTGGATAATGCCTTATGTACTTTGGGAGAAACTGAACGATCCTAATAGTCAGGACTCCATTATTTTCAGAGCTGATAGTCTGATCACTAACCTGGGTTTTGGTGGAGGCGCTGTTACTTTTCAAGGACAGTTTACCAAGCCACAGTCAGCAACTATACTTATCCCTGAAGGATTTAGGATAAAAGCAGGAAATCAAGTTGTGACGTCACAGGCTGACGGCACCCTAACCGGAGATGGAACCGGAACTTATAATGCGACAACAGGCGAATTTCAGGTGACTTTTACCCTACCTGTGGTGCTTGAAGTTGAGGCCAGGGCAGCCGTGCGGTACGATGCTGGTGCTGTTTTAAACCTTACAAGTGCCATAAATGATTTACCTATAACTTATACCTTGGCAACCGCGCTGAATTCAAACGAGAGTGTAGCGGTGCAGGATCCTGTTCAGGCCATGTTTTTCGTAGGAATGAAATCTCATCTTAAGAGTCCTGTAACAAGTAATAATCACGGGGGTATCTGGATGACACGCGAAATCCTGAGCAACCTGGAAGGTATTCCCCAATGGTTGCATATAGGGGATTTGGCTAATGAAGAAGCGGCTGTATCCATGGCTGTTAGCGGAGATGGAGATATCCTTTTTGTAGGAACAAATGCAGGACGGGTTTACCGCTTTAGCAATTTGCTAAATGCCCGCGACTCTGCTAATACTGATATCGAAAACCGCTACCAAAGCAATGTATTGATAGATTCGAGTACTTCTATTGTAGAGAAGAAGATCATGAGCTCCTTTCCAGCTACAGGAGGCAGGGTTATCACCAGCATTGCGGTGCATCCTTTTAATAAGAATAAAGTGGTGTTTACAGCGGGTAATTATGGCAATACCAACTATGTGTATTACAATGATCAGGCGGCAAGTGCTAATCCTCCGGCATTTCAGTCAGTTCAGGGAGACCTTCCAAATATGCCGGTATATTCAGCGACCTTTAATTTTAATGCTCCTGATGAAAAGCAGGTGCTGATAGGAAGTGAGCTGGGCATTTTCACCACTGATGATATAGAGGCGGGCAGCAGCGTAAGCTGGACGAAGGAAATTAACGGATTTGCTCAGGTACCGGTATTTACCCTGGCCCAAAACCTTACGGTGCGTTATGATCTCAAAACAACTGATGATTTTGAGGGTGAAATTTACGCAGGTACCCATGGCCTGGGAATTTATAGAACCCGTACCACTGCAGATTATGTAGGTATTGATAATCCAGACCTGGAGGAAGAAGCCGGAAGTCTAAAAGTGCTAAATATTTACCCAAACCCCGCAAGCGAGGTGATAAAGGTGGAAACTCACCTTTCCAATACTTCTGATATTGAAATGAGTATCCGTGATATGAACGGTAAACTCGTAAAGAATGTGAAGTACACTAAACTGCCCCCGGAAACGGAGTTTGTAGAAATGCGGGTGGGAAGTTTGCCTAAGGGAGCTTATCTTATTTACATGGAAAATTCCGGAAAGGTAATTTCAGGTAAGTTTATTAAAAACTAATAATTATTGAGATCCACAACTGCGAAAGCCACTCCGAAAGGGGTGGCTTTTCTGATTTAAATAGCTAAAATGGTTTCAACAAAAAGGATTTTGGCATCTTCCGTTATTTTCAGGTTGACCTCAGTCGTTCCTGAAATTTCAAGACCGTCCCTTCGCTGCAGATAAGTATCTCCTACTTCCATTTCTCCTTCTATCATAAACACATAGATTCCATTTTCTGCCGAACGCAGGGTATATTGCTGCTGCTTGTCTTTCTCAAATTCGCCCAGGTAAAGCCAGGCTTGCTGGTTAATCCATAGGGCGTTAGGATTATCAGGCGCAAGTACATTTACAAACTCATTTTTAACCTCTTTGAGGTCAAACCGCTTTTGCTCATACCTTGGCTCTATATTCTGTTTTTCAGGCAGGATCCAGATCTGTAAAAAATTTACGGGAAGCGCTGGGTCATGATTGTGTTCGGAGTGTTGTATTCCGGAGCCGGCCGACATGATCTGTACCTCGCCTTCTTTAATCACCTGTTGGTGTCCAGTAGAATCCTGGTGCTCCAAAGCACCTTTCAGTGGGATGGAAATGATTTCCATATTGGAATGTGGATGCGCACCGAAGCCTCGGCCACCTGCTACGGTATCATCATTAAGAACCCTTATAGCTCCAAAATGTACCCTGTCAGGATTATGGTAGTCAGCAAACGAGAAGGTGTGATAGGTATCCAGCCATCCATGATTGGCATGGCCACGGCTTCCGGATTTATGAAGGGTGGTTTTCATGAAACGCTAATTTAAGAAAGACAACAGGTTAGAGCTCAAGGGGTTTACTCTAAGCCAAAGCCTTCTGCACGGAATTTAGTATTCTTGTCAGCCTTACATCGGCAACCTATGCTAAGAAAACCCTTTAAAACAGTGGCTACTGCAATAGCCTTTTCGCCAAATATGGAGGCAAACATTTGTGAGTCCATACGCATCAGGAATATGATTGGTGAGAAGCTATTGATCATACACGTAGGCACCCGTGATGCAGAATCGGAAGATCAGCTTTTGGCCATCATCAAAAGGTGCGGAGGTGATTCGGGTGAGACTGAAATAATATGGGAAACAGGAGACCCTGCTGCTGCTATATTAAAGGTTGCGGATGAGCGTGAGGTGGACCTTATTGTTGCCGGAGCTCAACCTCGGGAAGGACTGCTTCGGTATTATATGGGCTCCATAGCCAGGCGGCTGGTTCGAAAATCTCATTGTTCTATTCTGTTAATGACTCATCCTGAGCGTGTAAAGCGGACATGCCAGAGGGTGGTTGTAAACGGCCTTGATCATCCCAAAACACCCACTACCATACAAACCGCAATTGAAGTCGCTCACCACTTTGAAGCGGGTGAACTGACTATTGTAGAGGAAGTGGATCCCTCACGGATTGGGACGAAAATCGAGGACGATAAATCTTTACAGAGAGCCTCGGAAACCCAGAAGGAACTTGAGGAACAGGAAAAGAAGCGGATCGCTCAAATCCTTAAGGGAATAGAAGATACAGGCGAAGTTCGTATTACCCAGCGGTGCATTTTTGGCAAAAAAGGATACACCATTGGCCACTTTGCCGAAACCACGGGGGCCGATCTTCTGGTAATGAACAGCCCTGATACCAGGCTCGGCTTTTTAGATCGGGTATTTACGCATGATCTGGAGTATATTCTATCAGAATTACCGAGCGATTTACTCATTGTGCACAGCCATAAAAGAGACCATTGAAGATTGACACCAAAGATATAGGCAAGAATATTTTTGCAGGATTTGTGGTATCTCTTATAGCTCTGCCACTGGCCCTGGGCCTGGCCCTTGCCTCCGGAGTTCCTCCGGTTGCAGGTATTATTTCAGCCATTGTTGGCGGTATTGTTGTGGCAGTGATGGGAGGGTCTCATGTCACTATAGTGGGGCCGGGCAATGGGATGGTGGTTGCAACTCTTACGCCTGTAATGATACTTGGTGCGGGTGATGCCTATGCCGGTTATCTCTATACCCTTGCGGCAGTAGTTTGCTCGGGTGTCCTTATATTTCTGATGGGCCTTTTTCGCTTTGGCGGGCTCAGCGATTTTTTTCCCTCTGCTGCTATTCGAGGTTTGCTGGCTGGAATAGGGCTGATCATTATGGCTAAACAGTTGCACGTAATGCTGGGAGTGATGAATCCCGAGGCGGTGGGCCCTGCGGCACTTATTGCAGAGATGCCGAAAACCCTGGCTATGATGTTTAATGGACAACTGCCTGTACTGGCTTACACCATAGGGTTGGTTTCTCTGGCGATAATGGCACTGTATCCGCGTATTCGCAACAGGATTTTCCATTTTATACCGGCTCCTATGTGGATTGTAATTATAGGTATAGCTATCACTTATTTTGCTGATAGCATGGCAGGTTTTGTGACACCGCTTCCTGCAGATTTTCTTATTACAATCCCTGACAATATGCTGGCGGAACTGAGATTTCCTGATTTCGGTAAGTTTTTCGTCAGTGATTTTTGGCTGGCAGTAATTACCCTTACCCTGATAGCCAGCATTGAGTCATTGCTTAGCATTAAGGCTGTCGATAAGCTCGACCCCTTGAAGAGGCGTTCTAATGTAAACCGTGACCTGAGGGCCCTTGGCCTGGGTACTGCCTTTGCCGGACTTGCCGGTGGGGTAAACGTGGTAACAGTTATTGCCCGAAGTTCTGTCAATGTTAATAATGGCGCCACCAACAGGTGGAGTAACCTGTTCCATGGAATGTTTCTCCTGATCTTCATGCTGGTATTTACTGATGCCATTCAGCACATACCTTTGCCTGCCCTGGCGGCTATTCTGGTTTTTACCGGGTACAAATTGGCTGAACCGGCAGTTTTTATAAGCGTGGCCAGGGTGGGGTGGGAGCAACTGGCCATTTTCCTGCTCACTATGTTGGGCACCATTTTTACCGGCCTTATCGCGGGTATTGTAATAGGTATTGCGGCTACGCTCCTTTTTCAACTACGGGTTTTGGGGAGGATGAACTTAATTGCAAGATATGCCTTCAGGCCAAACACACTTTTATATAAGGAGTCCAACGGCCACTACCACCTGAGCGTAAAAGCTTATAGCAATTTCATTAATTTTCTGGGACTTAAGAAAAAACTCGATTCCATTCCGCCTCAATCGCAGGTGATAGTTGATTTTAGTTTAGCTAAATATGTGGATCACTCTGTACTGGAGCAATTGCAGGATTATTACTATTCTTTCCGTAATGCGGGCGGAGATCTGGAGTTAATAGGTCTCGATGATCTGGGTTCGGCATCATCACATCCTCTGGCCCCACGCCTTCCGAAAGGTCAGGTTCGGAAGTCACGCACCATTCTCTCCCACAGGCAAAAAGGGCTTCGCCTGTTTTCGAAAAAGCTGGAATGGGTATATAAGCCGGGGGAATTTGCATTTCCACGCGAATTCAACAGTTTCAAATTCTTTGCAACCCGTATAGTTGACAAGGGCCGCAATCGTGTAGATGGGCAGGTAGGAGATATCCGTATAATATTAGCAGACCTTGATTATCATGAAGGGGAATTTATTGCCAGGGAAACCCGTCACAGCACTATGATGATCCTCAAACTCCCAACGGGTATACCTTCCTTCGTTATGGATAAGGAGAACCTTCTGGACCGGGTGGCGTATCTGGCAGGTTTTAGCGACATCAACTTTTCAAAGCATCCCGATTTTTCACAAACTTTTAAAGTGAAAGGGACGGACAAAAAAGAGATCCACCGCTTTTTTGATGATGAACACATTGATTTTTTCCAGTCAAATAAGGCCTTTCACGTAGAATCGAATGGTGAGGCTCTTTTGATCTTTGAAAAGGAGCGGGTGGCGATTCTCACTGAAATTAAACAATTAGTTAGTTTTGCAAGCCGGCTGGCTGCCATATTAAATCAAAAACTGAAGGATTAATGCTTCGACTAAAATTACCAACAGATCCACGTTGGGCGAACATTGCCGAAAAAAATATTGAAGAGATTCTCACTGATCATGCATTTTGTGAACAAAAGGCTGCATCTACTGCAATTTCGCTTCTAATCACCTATCCTGAATACTCGGATCTGGTAACACAGATGGCCGCTCTGGCGCGTGAAGAAATGAGCCACTTCGAAATGGTACATCAACGTATTCTTGCCCGCGGCTTCACGCTGGGGCGCGAAAGAAAGGACGAATATGTTGCTCGAATCAACCAGTTCTTTTCCAAAACAAGTGACCGGCAGGAGCGCCTTATAAATCGCCTGCTGATAGCGGCACTCATAGAAGCAAGGAGTTGCGAGCGCTTTAAGGTGCTCTCGGAAAATATTGCCGATGCAGATCTTGCCGGCTTTTATCATAGTTTAATGGCCAGTGAAGCAAACCACTACACCATGTTTATAAGCCTTGCACGAAAATATGGCGAGCGTAAGGAGGTGGATGGAAAATGGCAGAACCTTTTAGCATTTGAGGCAGAAATAATGCAGGACTTTGGTAAGAGTGAACTTATTCATGGCTAACATGGCTGATTTAAACTCTTCTCAATTCCTGAGTTTTAGGAGATTTACTTATTTAAATTTGAAAATTCCTCTATGAGCAATCGTCTACTGGTATGCATTATTGATGATGATAAGATATTCAGGTTTAC
>CAZNMG010000447.1:0-3208 GCA_964574075.1 uncultured Owenweeksia sp. | reverse complement strand
TACTACTGTTGCTTATGGTGTAGGTGGAGCGGTAGCCGTGGCTTATTACAGCACTCTGAAAGAAGTTGCGGAGGACCTTGATTTTTGTAAGCCCGTCATAGGTGATTTGCCAGTTTGGTAAGGGGATGTCCTTTTTAGGGTTCAGTCCGAATTCCTCTACTGTCTGCCCGGAGTAGGCAGCAAGGAAAGCCGGTATTAACACCTGCTGCGAATTGTTGCTGAATAACTGGTAACCGCCCAATGAATCGTGAGGTGCCACTTCATAATTGGGGAACAACTCCCCGGCAAGCTTGCTATTCGAAAAATCCTGGGCCAGACGCAATGCCGTCTGTTCACGATATTGCTTGAAGTTCTCAAAGGTCTCGGAGCTATAATTGGGCGCATCCAAACTCTCAAAGGCAGTGGGTAGCGTAAAAAAGCTCATTGAAAAATTCTCAGTCAAGAAGGGATTCTGGCTTTGCCAATTACCAGCCGTTGAGTCAAATCTGAAATACTCTGACAGGTTGAATGATTCGGTTTTGGTGGCGGTCAGTATGATACGGAAATTGTCCACCGGCTCCGCTGTAACCCTGAAGTTCATTGATTCATTGTGCACCTTGGTAAACTGGTTGTTGAAAGTCTGCGAAGTAGTAAGCCACCCTTCGCGTGCTGAACGCCATCTGATGTCATCCGGATTTTGAAATTCAGGATTTATATTATCTGGATCTATTTTCTCCTGGGCTCCCATGGTAAACCAAAAACCCGGAGCGTTATCAAACGCAGGGTCCAGTCCCAGAAAAGTGGCTGTGGGTAAAAATCCCGGTAATACCGTTCCGTTTGAAACCGAATAATTGGCCGAAGCATTACGGATCAAAAGAAGCGTCCGCACCGTTCTCTGCACTATTTTATCAAAGGTGGTTTCCCTTTCCTCTTCTTCCGGATTTTCACCGGCTACGGCCCTGTCAGTATTTGGTCTGCGCATACCCCGTTCCCGTAAATTTTCTGCAGCTCCTCCGGAGTTTACCTTTTTCAGGTAGGGGATCTTGTTGTAAAGGGCTACAAAGTTCAGATCATTGTTGATCTGTATACGCTGGTTGTTTTGAATGGTGTTGCCAAAATTAAGATTCAGAGGATCCTCTTCCTGCACAGTTGGGTTTTGCAAGGCCTGAAGGGAATTCGCCTGCCAGTCATAATCCCCGGTGTACTGCGCCCCTACATTCATAAAATCAAGGAAGGGAAGTTTATTGACCGGTACCTGCCAGTTGATGTTAAGGGTTTGGTGATAATGGGTGGGCCGGCCAAAATCCTTCAGGTTTTTCCAGATCTCCTCGCTTTTTTCATCTTTGGAATAGGTGATTACGGTATCGCTGTTATTTACATCCACCAATTCATCAATCCGCGTCTGCATATTGGCATTAAAGTCAAGTTTCAGGTTTTTGGTAAGATCCCAAAGCAGGCTGTACTGCCGGTTAAAGTTGAAGGAATTATTATAGGTTACAGGTAATTTCGGAAGTTCAATGGTGGGATAAAGAAATTGCGTAGTATTCCGCATCTGCACTTTGTTGATACTACGGTCGAGAGAGGCAATAGCCGTAAAGCCACGGGGATACCAGTTGAAATTAAAATCACGGATAAGCGAGAAATACTTGGGATTGAGCCATGTCACATTTTTAAAAGGTTCCACAGGCTTGGGTGTGGTCCGGTAGTTATAATTGAGGCTACCACGGTAATCCGTCCGCCTGTCTTCTATGATATTGATATTCTGCCTCAAAATCTCGTTATAGGAAAAGGTGGCGCTGAAATTCTCGATATCCCAGATATCCACATCACCGGGGCTTGTACGGTCCTTACGCACATTTGTAAAGTTGAGCGATTCCCTCCTTGTATAATCCTGGGCAATATCCCGCAGTTCTTCCTGTTGTGCGGCATCTTCAATGTTATTAATGGCGTCATCAAATTCAATATCGGGGTCAAGCGGATTAAACTGAGGATTACGCCACTCTTCACTGGTACTATAGTACATGGGTATGCGAAGGCCAATATCCTGAGGAAAGAATTTTCCCAGCTCCACGCTTGTCTGCAGATCATAGGCATAGATCTCCTCCTTCTGCCTTTCGGTTACACTTTGGTCAATGCTTCCAAAACCAATGGTACTCATGCGTCCGCTCAGGCTCACGTTGGCAAAATCAGCCATTTGCGCGGCTATCCGCGCATTGGCCGCCCAGCCTCCCCTGTCGTCAAATTCAGTGAGCCGAAGTTCATTTATCCACACTTCGGCACATTTAGGAAGCCCGTCATCCGTATCACCAGTCAACCGCTTTTTAGGATTCCGCACCCCTATCATTATGGTGCGCACGTTACTGAGATTGGGGGAGCCTTTTACACTGATGGTAGCCGTTCCTTTATTTATGGAAAACACTTCCGTATTAAGGGCCTGGGTTTGGCGATGGGACCGGTCCCGCTCGAGTTTAGCTTCCTTGAGATCACTCAATTGGAGGTCGATTCGGTTTTCGAGTGGCCAGATCGCTTCAGGATCAGTGGCGTCATGTGAGGTTTTTACAAGGGGAATCTCGTATTCGTAAAAGTTCTGGCTGTAATCACTTCCCAGTCGGATAAATAAAGTGAGATCTCCGTTGTCGATAAGATCCACATCCCCCGGGGGCGTAGCATCCTCCATATGCGCAAACATCTTGAGGCGGTTATACGTGCGCATATCAAATGAAAGATTGCGGAAAACCGCCCGGGCCGCCCCATCCTCAAGGTTGCAAACCCTGAGTGAAAGAGCCTGCTCATTTTGTTGTTGTGCAGCCGTGGTTCCAAACAGAACCTGGCGGTCGATACCCGGGGGAATTACATAGGGAATGGGTTCACGTGATGCGTTTTGCTCAATATTTACCGCGTTTACTTCAAACACAGTATTCCCGTCATCATCATCGTTGAGTTCATCGCCAAACTGATCAAGGCTGGACGTATATCGTCTCCATTCGCCTCTTACCAAATCGAGCTGGGCAAACCGCAACACTATCGGCTCCGGAAAGCCCGTCATAAACATGCGCATAAAACGGATGGAGCGGAAGTCGCTAATGGGACCTACTTTCTTATCGGGTGAAAAAACGGGTATTTTGAACTGTATCCATTTGGCTTTAATTCCATCACCATTGGGAAGCTCTACACCAATGTTGGTTTCATAAATATTGGTGATGTAATTCTGGCCCACCTCCTCCAGGTC
>CAZNMG010000446.1:0-2715 GCA_964574075.1 uncultured Owenweeksia sp. | reverse complement strand
GGGACAAGCCATTGTAGCTTTGGATTCATCGGCAAGTTATCAATGGATTGACTGCAATAGCGAGCTGAAACTTGTAGGGGAGACACAGCAGACCTTTACACCTGTACAAAACGGAAGCTATGCCGTCATTCTTTCAAAAGGCCCGTGCATTGATACCTCCGCCTGTTTTGTTGTAGATGATGTGGGATTAAAGGAAACACCCGCTGTTTCCGATATTGTGGTTTTCCCTAATCCCACTACAGGTGTTATAAAGGTTGAGAGTAGTAAGCTTCACATCCAGTCGCTTACGCTAATTGACCTGTTGGGCAGAGTGGTAATAGCTCCGGCTAAAATTACGGAAATGGATATTTCTCATCTCAGTCCGGGAACCTATATCCTACAAATCGAAACCGCAAACTCAATTGCGGTGAAGAAGATCATTTTGCGGTAGAAAGGAGACCACGGGCGAAATCATCATATAGCGCGGTGGATGCAAATGTTTCACCCATGTTTCACCCAGCTGCATCCGAAATCGCATATATCGCTGTATATCAGTCAGGTGTAAAGATTTTGTATAATCCTGTCGCGATCACCAAGGGCAAAGCTTAATTTTAAGTTTCACTCCACCTCTTTCACCTCCTGCACCACGGTATTGTAAGGGAGTTTCTTTCCGTATTTCTCCTGGAGGGCCTTGTATTCCGGTATCTTCTGATACTCCTCTTCAGGAGAAATAAAGTAAGAGTAGACGATCTTGTCCACAGAAAAATCCTCACCAGGAATTCCGTCTATATGGAGGTCATAATAGCTCTTCAGCACTTCGAGACGGTAAACTCCCTCTTCAATTTTATTCAGTCTTCCTCCAAAACTGGATGAGCTTCCATTTCCTCGAGTGTTGATCTGCGCCCGGTTTCCGTTAATCTCAATTTCGTAGGTAGTTCCCAGGTAGATGTCATCCATCATATCCTCATAACCTTCGCTGTAGGCCGAAAACATCGGCACATGCTCCTTTCCGAATTCTGAAACATCCTCATTTACCTTAAGATCCACATCAGTTACCTTAAAGGTTTTACTGAAGCTTTCCACGGCTCCTCCTTCACCTGGAATTAGTTGTAAACTTATGCGGTTAGCGGGAAATTTATCAGGGTACTTTGCCTTCAGCTTTTTGAAGGTTTCTGTGGATTTCTCGTGCTCCACCAATTGTCGGTAGTCTCCAAAAGTGTAAACTACATGGCCATCACTATAGTCGAGTTCCTCAAATCGTGTACCGCTCGAGGATACCCTGCGGTATAGCGTTTTCCCAACTCTCCGTAGTTCCACACTTTCGGTTATTTTGCCGTTCACCGGCCGCACAAGAGCGGCATCTTTTCCCTTTTCTATGCTGACCCTGAGGCCGCCAAACTCCTCCTTTGCGGCCATTTGCATAAAACCTTTTACAGTGGCAGAGGGGAGGGCATTGTCTTTCAAATACTTTTCGAGCAGCGGATCCGAAGGAAAGTAGATGCTGTCGGTTTCATAAACCTGCGCTTTGATTTGAGGGAATAGAAAAATGAGTACGATAAAAATTGATCCGGTAAATTTCATAGGATTTTTAGTTGAAGCTCCAAGGTAAAAAATCATTTGAGACTGGGGTATTTCAGGCCGTGGAGGTTCATGGCTTCGGCCGGTACATCCCTGGCCCGGCAGCCGGCCTTGGTTTGAAACCAAACTTCTCATAAAACTGATGAGTATTTTCAGCAGCCATTAACCCAATAAACGAGGTTTTGGGAATTTTTGACTCCATATACTGCTGCATTTCCTTCATTATCAGGCTTCCTATTCCCTTACCACGAAACTCATTTAGAACAATAACATCCTGTATATAAAAATAGATAGCTCCATCACCTATGATTCTTCCCATCCCAATGATCGAATTATCGGCAAAAACGCACACTGAAAAAAGACTATTTGGTAATCCTGTCGCCACTACTGAATTTTCAAGGGCACCCCAGTTGGTTGAACCCCGCAGCTTTTGATATTCCGGAACCGTTGGAGGCCGGTGTTCGATTTTAATATTCATTGAAGATTTTATTGGAACCATATTCCCCAGGGTAATGTTGTGAACTCTGCCCGAGATCCCCTGTTTCGGAATCTAAAAATAGCCAAAGATGCCATACCATTCAAAAGCCGAACTCCCCGATCAGGTAAAGGATAACCTACCGCAGCATGCCCAGGAGATCTATAAGGAAGCCTTTAACAGTGCCTACGAGGAGTATAAGGATCCGGATGACCGTAAAGGAGATGCCTCAAGGGAAGAAACCGCGCATAAGGTAGCCTGGAATGCCGTGAAGCAGGAATACCATAAAGACGGGGACAAATGGAAGAGGAAGTGATTTCCCGGATCTCCCCTTAAATTCGGTTCCATTCCAAAACCTTCCTTTTCTTGCCATTGTTGAGCATCAAACCTTTTTTTATGGGCACCCTCGGAAAAATTCTCATCTCTGCACTTACCGGTACAGCCTTTATGACCTTGTACAGCTACAGCATTTCCCGTAAGGACAAAGAACAATACCGCGAGCCTGAACTGCTAAATAAGTTGGGTGACCGTCTGGATAGAAATATTAATCTATCTAAGCGCAACCCTATTGCAGGCATGGGCCTGCATTACATCATGGGGGTAGGGTTTGTGTCGTCCTACGTTCCTATATGGAACAATACAAGGCTGAAGCCAAACTGGAAGAGTGGAATGGCCTTAGGCTT
>CAZNMG010000445.1:0-3260 GCA_964574075.1 uncultured Owenweeksia sp. | reverse complement strand
CATCTTCTCATCCACCTTATCCATGGTAAACATCTCGCCTGTCCACTGCCAAAGGTCATTTAAGGATTCCTGTACCCGGTTGTGGCTTTCCTCGGTGCCATCACCAAGACGGATCACCCACTCGGCACTCCATTGGGCGTGGTACGTGATTTCCTTTATAGCTTTTTGTGCTACTGAGCGGATATGGTCATCCTTGCTGCTGAGGAGCTCTGTGTATTGAAAGTAATTGAATGTATCGAAAAGGAACTGCCGGGTGATGGTTCTGCCCCAGTCGCCATTAGGTAATTCAAGCATCAACAGGTTGTGGTAGCCCCACACATCCCTGAAAAAGGCCATCTTATCTTCCGTAGTATCCCCGCCTTCCAGTTTGGCGGCATACTGCATCAGCATACGCGCCTGCCCGAGTTGATCAAGCGCAATGTTGGAGAGGGCAATGTCCTGCTCGAGTACAGGGCCATGCCCGCACCACTCCGCGAGCCGCTGACCTAGTATGAGGGCATTATCGCCTAAGCGAAGGGTATATTGTAATAATTCGTTTTGCAAAATACTTTTCTTTTCGATTTACACCCTTCGATCACCCACGCTCTAAGCGTGGCCACTCAGGGTGAAACAACTTTAAATCATTGAACCTTAAATTACATATGCCCCACCTCATCGGGGATATCGTAGAAGGTGGGATGGCGGTAAACCTTGTCATCAGCCGGTGTGAAAAGGGGTTCGCTTTCCTCGGGGCTGGAGGCTGTGATCTCCTCAGAAGGAACCACCCAGAGGCTGATCCCTTCGCTTCTGCGCGTGTATACGTCCCGGGCATTTTTAATAGCCATTTCGGCATCGGGAGCATGCAAGCTACCCACGTGCTTATGGCTTAATCCGTTGCGCGATCGGATAAAAACCTCCCAGATTTTCCAGTTGTCTTTGTTGCTCATTTTATGTCAATCATTTCTTTGTTGCTGCGCATATCCTGAAGGAAAGCTATTTCAAGATTTTTATCATCAAATAAGTAATGAATTCTGTACATCCTCAAAGGAAAGGAAAAACGGTTGAATTCAGTTGCAGTTCCTGTTTCAGGATTTTGAGCCAGTCTTTTCACAGTGTATCTAAATTCTTCGAGAAATTTATCGGTAACCTGAGCTCCCCATTCAGCAAAGAGATAGGCGCAAATCCTGTCCAACTGAATCAAGCTTACTGCTGAGTAGACAACTTCTCTTTCCAACGCTCCAGGAAGTTATCCATTTCCGCTTGACTTATTCTGTTTTCCTTTTTATTCATGCTTTCAAAAGCCTGTCTAATCTCTTGCTTTTCCTGGTCAGAAGTTCTTTCCCATGCTGCACTTTCCAGCTTACTTTTATAAGACGTCAGTTCCTCGTTAAGTTGATGCAACAGTTTCTCATCCTGCTCCGTGTGCAGAATATACTCCAATTTATCCTTTATTTCCTTCCTCAAATTCATTAGGCCGCACTCGTTTGCTCTTTTCTTCTGGCAGCCTGTTTATTGGCATAGGCATTAGCCGCTTCACGTACCCATTCTCCTTCATCATGAGCCTTATTGCGGTCACGCAGGCGTTGTTCATTACAAGGGCCGTTACCTTTTATCACCTCATAAAATTCTTCCCAGTCAATCTCTCCATGGTCGTAATGGCCCCGCTCTTCATTCCATTTCAGTTCAGGGTCGGGGATGGTGATACCGAGGTAATCAGCCTGGGGTATAGTTTTATCGATAAACTCCTGCCGCAGTTCGTCATTGCTTTTGCGCTTTATCTTCCACTTCATGCTTTGCGCAGAATTGGGCGATTCATCGTCAGTAGGACCAAACATCATCAATGAGGGCCACCACCAGCGGTTGAGCGCGTCCTGGGCCATTTTCTTCTGTACCTCAGTTCCCCGGGCAAGGGTCATCATAATTTCGTACCCCTGGCGCTGGTGAAAACTTTCCTCCTTACAAATGCGCACCATGGCCCTGGCATACGGCCCATAGGAAGTGCGGCACAACATCACCTGATTGGCTATGGCGGCACCATCTACCAGCCAACCTATGGCTCCGATATCGGCCCAGGTAGGGGTGGGATAATTAAAAATACTGGAGTATTTGGCTTTTCCACTCAGTAGGTCTTCCACCATATCCATACGGTCAGCAGCAAGTGTTTCGGCAGCCGAATAGAGGTACAATCCATGACCCGCTTCATCCTGCACCTTGGCGAGTAGTGCCACTTTTCTTCGCAATGAAGGAGCCCGCGTTATCCAGTTTGCCTCGGGTAGCATACCCACTACTTCAGAGTGGCCATGCTGGCTGATCTGACGGATCAATGTTTTGCGGTACTTCTCCGGCATCCAGTCCTTGGGCTCTACTTTGTTTTCTGCATCAACATATTGCTGAAATCTTTCCTCTAAACTCAATTCTTTCGTCATATCCTCTGGATTTTGAAGGAACACAAAGATAGGCATCCTACATCAAAGTAATAGGGAACAAACATTGTTCCTTCAGGCTGTGAGGGTTACTTTTGCGGAAATTTTTTGTTACCATGCTGAATTTTTTCAGGAAAGCCAAGGAAGAAAAACCATCCCTTCTTTCAGACGAGAAAAAGCCTCACCGCCCTAAATTTCACACCCTGAGGGTAAGCGATATCACCCGCGAAACAGCAGAGTGTATTTCAGTGGCTTTTGAGGTACCCGAGGAACTTCAGGATGATTACCGCTTTATACCCGGGCAGTATCTCACCATTGAAAAAGAGATCAATGGAGAAAAGCTGAGACGGTCCTATTCCCTTTGCAGCAGTCCGGCTGATGGTGAACTTCGGGTAGCCATTAAGAAAGTTTCAGGCGGAAGATTCAGCACCTGGGCAAGCACCGAGCTTACTGTGGGCACCTCCCTGCAGGTGATGACGCCTGAGGGAAACTTCAAGGCAAAAATAGATCCGGCTCACCAGCACCAGTATGTTGCCTTTGCTGCAGGTTCCGGGATCACGCCAATCTACAGTATCATGAAATCGGTGCTGGAGCTGGAGCCGGGGAGCACCTTCAAGCTTTTTTATGGAAATCAGACAGGCAAAACTGTCATCTTCAGGGATAAGATAGACGGACTGAAAAACAAATATATGAACCGCCTTGAGGTGCATCACGTGCTAAGCCGCGAAGATCAGGGCAGTGACTTTCTCAGGGGGAGAATTGATGAAGCCAAATGCATTTCCTTCTCCCAACGCTTTTTTGATGTTGCAGATACAGACGCATTCTACATCTGTGGTCCCGAATCGATGATCAACTGCG
>CAZNMG010000444.1:0-7797 GCA_964574075.1 uncultured Owenweeksia sp. | reverse complement strand
ACCTACTAAACTCTACTCCGGATACTGTATCCTCACGTGATAGATATTCATGAGCATCTTCTTAAAGATCTTCTTCACGTCCTTAATATCCTTCATGGTTACATTGGCATTTTCAAACTGATCAGACTTCAGCTGGTGATCAATGATCCCTTCCACGAGTTTATCGATCTTTTCGTGATCGGGTTTGGTCATGCTACGGCTGGCGGCTTCCACCGAGTCGGCCATCATCAGCACAGCGGTTTCCTTACTGAAAGGCTTAGGCCCGGGATATGAAAATTTCTCCATCACCCCTTCTTCCTCCGGGAAGTTTTTGATGTGTTGCTTATAGAAATACATCACCTTGGTGGTGCCGTGGTGGGTACGGATAAAGTCGATAAGAATATCGGGCAGGTTATTCTTCTTGGCCAGCTTTATACCCTGTTTTATGTGGCTGATGATGATCTGGGCGCTTTCCTCAAAGGAGAGCTCGTCATGCGGGTTCAGTCCGGTGCTTTGGTTTTCAATGAAGTACAGGGGATTTGTGATCTTCCCAATATCGTGGTACAAGGCGCCAGTCCGCACCAGCAATGCATTTCCCCGAATTTTAAGAATGGCCGCCTCCGCAAGGTTTGCCACCTGCATGGAGTGCTGAAAAGTACCTGGTGCCTTGTGGGCAAGTTGGCGTAGCAACGGATTATTGGTGTCGCTAAGTTCCAGTAGTGATACATCGGAAACAAAGCCAAATATCTTCTCCTGAAAATAGATCAGGGGGAACGACATAAGTGTGAGAAAGCCGTTGCCGGCAAAAAAGGCGAAATTGAGGTATTCCACATCCTGCAGTGATCCCTCCTGCACAATGGCCAGGCTGAGATAGGCCAGGCAGTACACCAGTATGATCTTAGCCGCTGTGAGGAAAAGCTGGCTCCGCTTATAGAGGTTATTGACGAGCACCACAGAAAATACTCCCGCCACAAACTGGAGGTAAATAAACCCAAAGCTGTTGGGAAGGAGAAAACCGCACATCAAAATAGCGATCATGTGTACAAAGAGCGCCAGGCGCGTGTCAAAAAATGAGCGCAGGGTAATGGGCAGAATAGTGAAGGGGATCAGGTAGATGTACTCCACGCCAAAGTACATCACCACCCGTACCATACCTACCATAAAAAGGATGTTGATAAGGATGAAGGTAAGTTTTGAAATATCCTCCATCAGCTGTGGTCTGAACTGCACAAGGAAAATGTAGAGAACGGCAAACAGGATGGCCACCTGTAGTATCTGTCCCAGCAATATAAAAAAGACGCTGTACTGGTCAGTGGCCCCTTCATAGGTTTGCCGCAGGGAGTTAAGCTTGGCAAACTTTTCATCATCCACAATATTCCCTTTGAAAATGATGAGTTCACCCTTTTGTACCATGTTACGGGTTGGCAGAATATTATCAAGCTGCGACTTCAGGTAGTTCTGAGTGAGTTC
Organism: uncultured Owenweeksia sp.; assembly: GCA_964574075.1. Taxonomy (GTDB): domain Bacteria; phylum Bacteroidota; class Bacteroidia; order Flavobacteriales; family Schleiferiaceae; genus Owenweeksia. The sequence goes on along the minus strand of CAZNMG010000444.1, from coordinate 6,348 downwards.
AGGGTTGTAAAATACATTGTGATCAAGATGGCTCAGCACCAGTGGCACCATAAATTCCGCTACCTCCTCCCCTTCGTAATCCTGAAAATACTCACGCACCCGTTCCGAAGCCGACTGAATGGTCAGAAAGTCATTCACCACAGCTTCGGTGCTTAATCCGTTCTCCACCATCATCACTTCCCCTTCTGCAGGTACGTCCATCTCCAATGGCTGTAAAATACCCTGGCGATAAATAGCGCCCAGCAGGTTACGTCCGTCTTTGAGGAGCTTTTGGCGAAGCGCTTTGCTCCCATTGCTATTGATAAAGGATTGAACGTTTTCATCATTGGTATTTGCCGCCTTTGTCCAGGCCGCGCGGAATTCCCTTTCAAAAGACACCAACTGGTTTTCGGCTACCTCCTCACTCTTGGTGAGAAATATGCTCTGATTCTGAAGTATCTGGTTGCGCTCCAGTTGAAGGGCTTCCTCACTTTTGAGCACCGGGAAATCAAAGGGAGCCACAAGGTTGTCATATAGCCATGGCTTTCCTTTCTGAAACTCATATTTGAACTTGATCTCCCTGGGACTGAGATACACTACAACGCCAATAGAGATCAGAAAAAGTACTAGGCCGGCAATGGAGGTTTGGTGGTTCTGTAAATAAAGCAGTAGCTTCTTCATAGATTGATATGGCTGTCAAAAATAGGTATAATGGGCCTGCGTACCAATTCCCAATTTTTGCTCTTTTTTATTGTATTTTCGCGGCATTCAAAGCAAAAATCCCAATTAGATGAAAGAAGTTGTAATTGTCTCAGCTGTGCGTACGGCCATTGGAGGATTTGGCGGTGCATTGGCCAGTATTCCGGCTACCCGGTTGGGCTCTATCGCCATAAAAGGCGCCTTGGAAAAAATAAATCTTGATCCCAAAGAAGTACAGGAGGTTTTAATGGGTAATGTGCTGCAGGCCGGAGAAGGCCAGGCACCTGCCCGCCAGGCCGCCATTGGCGCAGGCCTTAGTGACGAAATACCATGTACTACTATAAATAAAGTTTGCTCCAGCGGCATGAAGGCTGTGATGCAGGCCGCACAAGCTATTAAGTGTGGCGATGCTGACGTAATTGTGGCCGGAGGTATGGAAAATATGAGCAGTGTTCCTCATTACCTCAATGGCCGCAACGGCCAGAAACTTGGCGATATAAAAGCCGTGGATGGCCTGCTGCTCGATGGCCTTACCGATGTATATAAAGGAACCCATATGGGTAACTGCGCAGAAACCTGTGCCAAAGAATACAAATTTACCCGCGAAGACCAGGATGAATTTGCCACGGAGAGCTACCGCAGAAGCGCCAGATCTTGGCAGGAAGGCCGGTTTAAAAACGAGGTCATTCCCGTAAGTGTTCCTCAGCGCAAGGGTGATCCCATAGTAGTTGAAGAAGATGAGGACTATAAGAAGGTGAACTTTGAAAAGATGTCTCAGTTGCGCCCTGTTTTTGATAAGGAAGGAACCGTAACGGCCGCCAATGCCTCCAACATCAATGATGGAGCAGCAGCACTGGTGCTGATGAGTGCCGATAAGGCAAAGGAATTAGGATTGAAGCCATTGGCACGTATTGCTGGTTATGCCGATGCTGCACAGGCTTCAGAGTGGTTTACCACCTCACCGGCCAAGGCCATACCCAAAGCCATTGCTCATGCCGGCCTCAGTAAGGATGATATGGATTACTACGAGCTCAACGAGGCATTCTCAGTGGTAGGTCTCGCTAACATGAAACTGCTTGGGATTGACAGCAGCGTAACCAACCTCAATGGAGGTGCGGTGGCCCTGGGTCATCCTCTGGGTGCATCCGGAGCACGCATATTGGTAACCCTCATCAACGTGCTCAAGCAAAATAACGGGCGCTATGGCGCAGCCGGAATTTGCAACGGGGGCGGAGGAGCTTCAGCAATGGTTATAGAATCGGTTTGATCTCCTGAGCGCTGATGTTGTACGGAGTTTGCGGCCTTAGTGCCATCCCCATGCGAAGGGAGCCAAGCGATCCCTCGGAAATGACCAACCAGGTTTTGTTTGGCGAAACCCTCACCGTGCTTGATCGCCAAAAGAAATGGTCGCTGGTAAAACTGGCTCATGACAGCTATGAAGGCTGGATTGACAATAAGCAGTACCTGCTTTGCGATCAGGACTATTTTGAAAAGGTACAGCACACTCCATCGCATATAGCATTAGATATGATTGAGATTGTGGCTGCGCATGACGCGGCCCAATTCTTCCCTGTCTTTCTTGGTTCGCTATTGCCGCTTTACTCCGCCAACGGAGATATCCGTATCGGAAACCACCCGATGAACTACAAGGGTGAGGCGGTGAGGCAAAAGGCCGACCGGGGTAAACTTGTGGAATATGCCTATCAGTACCTCAACGCGCCCTACCTGTGGGGAGGCCGTACTCCATTTGGTCTCGACTGCTCAGGATTCACCCAGATGGTGTACCGGCTTGGCGGGTACCAGCTTCCGCGTGATGCACATGAGCAGGCTACCCACGGCCTTACGCTTAGCTTTATTGAGGAAAGTGAGCCGGGCGACCTTGCCTTTTTTGATAATGAGGAAGGGCGTATTACCCATGTAGGGATCATCCTTAGTGATAACTTTATACTGCATGCCAGTGGCAGTGTACGCCTTGACAGGCTTGATCAAACCGGTATATTCAATCGGGAAACCTCCTCTCATACGCACAAGCTCCGGGTGATCAAAAAGATGCTTTAGGTCCAAAATTGCCGATTGGTCACAAAGCTACATTTCGGGGATTCGTCTAAGAAAAAAATAAGTTAACACCGGATGTCCGGTTGTTGATTTCAGGGTTATCTGAAGGGAAAAAAAGAACCTTCAGAATCGTACAATCCTGCAAATCCGGCCACTTGCTAAGTACCTCCCGCCTTTGATACTTTTTTAATAACTTTTTTACCCTAACCCTTCCAGAATCAAAAGCCTGAAGTATCTTTAAACGGCAATTTTAACCTTCCTTAAATGAAAGTTACTGAGATACTACGAGTGGATGATGAAGACAGCATAAGCGTACCGTTTTATGACGTGAGCGTTGCTGCAGGTACACCTGCTTATATCCCCACTTACTTTGAAGAAACCATCAATGTGAGCAAGGAGCTCATCCGCAATCAGAAAGCAACTTTCTGTGTACGCGTTAATGGCCAGAGCATGATCGATGCCGGCATTGATGATGGTGACCTTCTCATTGTGGACAAATCGTTGGAGCCCCAAAACAAGAACATTATCCTTGCGGTGATAAACGGGGAATACACCGTAAAGCGGCTTTACAAAAGCGGTCAGGATCTTTTCCTGCAACCCGAAAACATGCAACACAACCCTATTAAGATCACTCCCTACATGGATTTCAGGATATGGGGAGTAGTGACCGGACTCATAAAGAAGCTGCTGTAATTTTTAAGAGCAGAACCAAAAAATAAAAAACCGCCATACCCCAAAGTATGGCGGTTTTTATTTGTTCTGTAAAATTCTAAAAGAATATGGTATCCATCCGCGTCACCGTTCCCACGGTAACCCCCACTCCGTTTTTGGTTTGGTTGCTAAAGGGAGCTACAGGTATGGCTTCCACTGTATAGCTACCCGCATCAAGACCGCTGAGCAAGTAATATCCTGTGGTTTTATCAGCAATGGCTGAGGCGGTATCATCCGCATCATAAACCAGTACTGTGGGTTGGGCATTTACAGGATCAACGTAACCATCAATAGCACCCGTGGTGTTTTTGGTAAACACACGGATCACCGGTTTCAGGTTATAATCCCCGTTTCCTTTTTCAACTATGGAGCGCGAGGCATCAAAGTCAAGCCAGAACTCGTAATACAGACCTGGCTCGAGCTCGTAATTCACCTTTAACTTCAATCCCGACTGCTGTGCAGAAGGTGTTTTAAGATCATGGGAAATACCATTGATCACCACTGAATTCTCATCACCCAGGATCAGGCGGATCTGGCTGAGCTTTCCGGCAGGAACATCATCTTCGGCCAAAACTGTATCGAGGCCGTTTTGCAGCTCCAGTAAATCATAGATGCCGGGATGAAAATCCTCATCCAGAGTTACCCAACCGGGTCCATTATCATTGGGGTCATCATCATCACCCACATGAACCCTCACCTCAACAATTTCAATAAGCACCGCATCATAATCCGCGGGCGCATCAGTTAGATTAAATCGCACCGTGGCCTTTTGATCGTTTCCGTTGCCCTTATCATTGCCATTGTCTTCCTTGCTACAGGAAGCCATAAAGCCGAGTGACAGGAGCATCACGAGCCCCAGTATTAGAGTTTTCTTTTGTATCATTTTTAAGCTATTTGTTACTCATCCAGCTCTCCGTCCATCACGGTAGAATCGGTTGAAGTCCCCTCGAGGATCTTAAACAGTTCCTCCAGTTTGGGGGTAAGGATAATTTCCGTTCTGCGGTTTTTGGCCCTTCCCTCTTTTTCTTCATTGCTTGCCACCGGATTATACTTGCTCATGCCTGATGCTGTGAGACGCGATCCGGGTATACCGTGTTCTTCAGTGAGAAGCCGCGTGATGGTTGTGGCACGGGCAGCACTAAGGTCCCAGTTGTCGCTGTATTTAGCGGTATTTATGGGAACGGAATCGGTATGCCCTACAACATCAATATTAATTTTTGGATTTTGCTGAAGCACCTGCGCCAGCTGTCCTATGGCGTCCTTACCACCCTGATTGAGATTGGCACTTCCCGAGGGGAATAGGAGCTTATCGCTGAGCGAAACATACACCTTTCCGTTTTTAACCTCTACACTAAGATCTTCTGCCTTAATATTTACCAGGGCATCCTCCACCGTTTTCCGCAGGTTATTTACGATATCCTGTTGTCTTTGCAGGCGGTCCTGAAGTGCGCGAAGGCGTTCGGCACGCAATTGCAGCGCCTGGTCCTTTTCACTTAGTTCCGAACCCTGCTTTTCGAGCTGGGCCATTAGCGAAGCTATGTGGTCACCACTCTCCTGCTTAAATTCATTGAACTGTGCCGTAGTCCGCTGGAGATCCTTCTGCAGCGCGTCTATTTTCTTCTCAAACTGGGCACTATCCTGCTGCATCCGGTCAATCCGGTTTTGTGCTGTGACATATTTCTTTTTGGAAACGCATGACGCTGTAAAAAGCATCAACACGATCAATGCAAGGGGAAATCTGAACGTTTTTAACATGGTTGGTTGTTTTAAAGATTCAACAAGAGTTGCAAAATCAAAGGATTAACCCTGATCTGGAGGAATGGTTCAGCAAGTGCACTCCTTCACTCAATCCCTCAGGCTGCTACAAATTAAAAGTAAGGAAAATACCTTCCCCTGCCCCGGGTAAGCCGCTGATGCCAATTCTGCGCAATTCCGAAGGCCCATGTCCGGTCACCTTTCTTGCCAATCCTACTTTACCCTCTTCCATTTCAGCAACCTGAGGTTCTTGATAATCACCACTTACGGATTGGCGTGACGGATGACTGTGGGAAACCTTGTCGGAATTAACCAAACTGATCATTACCATCAGCATTGTGATAGCTATTAACACTAATTTTTTCATTAATTCTACTACATTCATTTTTTAAAAAACAACCGGAAGGAAAACGGTACCCTCTGTAAAATGGGTTCAGGCATTTCCTATTTTCCGGCCACAAGCGGCCCCCTGTCAAATGGGTTAGGCTCATCCACCTTGCGGAATATCAGCATTTCCCCCACCCTGTTGGAAGCCCCGTGATAAAAGCCTGTTTCGGGCTGGAAGGTCCTTGGGTTTTTAAATGTCCCGAAAAGGATATCGAAAATGGGAAGGTCGGAATAGTTATAGGCATGAACGCCTTTTGCATGGTGGATGCTGTGACTCTCCGGCCTTTGCACGATATAGCCCAGCCAGCGCGGAGTCTTAATATTAGAATGCTGAAACATAGCCAGGAAGCTGGTGATAAGCAGGGTGGCCGTAATGGCACCGGGTGTAAGACCCACCAATAATGCAAAACAAAGGCTGCCAAGCACAGTCCAGCCAACCATATCCAATGGACTGAAATAATAGGCGCTGGGAATATCCAGTCTTTCACTACTGTGGTGCATCTGGTGGACCACCCTCCAGAGAAAATCGGAGCGGTGCATGCTGCGGTGCCAGATGTAGGTTCCCAATTCATAAAGCAAAACCCCGATCAGGGCACCACCCCAGGTTCCGGTAAAGGAAAGGTTCAGCAGCTGAAAGCGGGCGAGGTGCTCATCCCACAACAGTGGCAGGTAGCTGGAAAGGTAGAAGTAAAGCAGGAATGCCAGTATGCCCTTTACTGTCCAAAAGGGAATTTCGGGCAGTTTCCTTCCCGGGAAAATGGC
>CAZNMG010000443.1:0-3799 GCA_964574075.1 uncultured Owenweeksia sp. | reverse complement strand
GCACACGTATTGCAAAACAACATTTTTTTTGGAAACCGGGAAGCAGTTCCCTAAATCCCATTAAGAGCCTCCTGTATCCCTCAGAGGGGGACTTTGAATGCGTTGTTTAAGTATGATTAGTGTCACCCTGAGTGATTCTGACGAAGGAAGAATCGTATCGAAGGGTGCCTGGGGAAAATCCCTTCTTCCATCCTTCGATAAACCACGCCTGCTGAGTGGTACTCAGGATGACAGATGTCAGACCTTATTGCCAAGGCAGTATAAACATTAAACCTCATCGAAAACTCCGCGCGCTCTGCTACTCTGCGTTGATGTAACTCCGCTTCACTATAATTCCATGTCGCTCCTACGGATGATACCCAGACCACCAAATTTTTTTCCAAACTTCATTGTGCAACCAAAAAGTTGCGTATATTAGCAACCGATTAGTTGCGTAAATAGATTTTTAAAAATGAAGAGAGATATATTTCAGGCCATAGCCGACCCTACCCGAAGAGCAATTTTGGTTTTAATTGCTACTCAAGCCATGACGCCCAATGCCCTGGCGGAACAGTTTGATACCACCCGGCAAGCCGTTTCCAAACACATCAAAATCCTGAAGGAATGCGAGGTCGTAGAGCAGCAAAAGGTAGGGCGTGAGATCTATTACCAGTTAAAGCCGGACAAAATGAAAGAAATAGACCAATGGCTGGAGCAGTTCCGGCAGTTGTTTGAAGACCGTTTTAATCAGCTCGACCAGGTATTGTATAACTTAAAATCAAAGAAAAATGAAAAGTAACCTTTTGATGGATTTCACTGTGAACAAGGAAAGTCACACAGTAAACGTAAAACGCGAATTTGCTGCCGGCCGGTCTGAAGTGTGGGCTGCCTGGACACAGCCTGAACTTCTGGATCAATGGTGGGCACCAAAACCTTACCGGAACAACACGAAAAGCATGAACTTTGAGGAAGGCGGTCGCTGGCTTTATTCCATGACCGGCCCCGAGGGCGATACCCACTGGGCTTGTGCCGATTATTCATCCGTTTCTCCACAAACCAACTTTAAATACGTGGATGCCTTCTGCGACAACGAGGGAAATATCACGGATTTTCCAAAAGCCAGGTGGAATGTGAATTTTGCTGAAGAAGGCGATGTAACCACGGTGACAGTCAACATAAAAATGGATTCGCTGGAAAGCCTGCAGAAGTATATTGAAATGGGCTTTAAAGAAGGATTTACCCAGGGACTTGATCAGCTGGATGAATTGTTGCGTAAAGCTTAGAAAGAGCATTACCACCGTTTAATGAGAAGCCCCGCCCGGGGCTTTTTTATTTTATCCCCTATATCCTTCGATACATCACGCCTGCTGCGTGGCACTCAGGATGACAGATGCTGCCTTGTTGCCAGGAGAATATTTAATCTCCGCGAAACTTGCGTGCACTGCCCTCTGGGTTAAAACAACTCCCATCTTCACCTTAGGTTAGTGTCACCCTGAGTGATTCTGACAAAGGAAGAATCGTATCAGCTTGCCCCGCAGAAGTGCTGGGAAGGATGCCCCGGGAAAAGTCCCTTCTCCCAAACCTGTCATAGTCCCGCCCAACCATGCCCGGGCTTTATTCGTCAACAAACTATACCTTAACATCTAATTCCAAACCTATGAAGGCAACAACTATCCTATCTCTGCTTCTACTTTTTTCTCCCTTTTTTGGCCTCTCCCAATACGGAGCCACTCAATATTTTGATGGCGCTGATACCCTGAAACAGGGCTCCGTAATTATACATTATGACAGCGCAGGTAATGATACGTGGCAGGTAGGTCCTCCCCAAAAAAACATTTTTGACACGGCCGCCACCACGCCCAATGCCATGATGACCGATACTATAAACCCTTACCCTACCGGGGATACTTCCGCGTTCTACTTTGGCATTAAACCGCTCCAGTTTGGGTATGGGATATTAGCGCTTCAATGGATGCAAAAGCTGGATATGGATTCGGCCATGGATGGGGGAATAATCGAATTCTCTGTTGACACAGGTAAAACCTGGCAAAATGTATTTAACAATCCTTTTGTGTACAATCTCTATGGATTTGACCCGGAAAATCAGCAAATGCTCCAAAGTGGTGAACAGGCCTTTTCGGGTACTGATACCGCCTGGAAAGACGTCTGGTTGTGTTATGATATTTCCTGGCTATCATTTTCGGATAGTCTTCTGGTCCGTTTCACTTTTAAATCCGATTCCATAAACAACAACCGCGAGGGCTGGATGATAGACAATCTCCTGGTGCACATCACCTTTGTACATACGGTTAACGAATTTGAGAAGGACGAGTACATGAAGATATTTCCTAACCCCACCAGCGGGGAAATAAATATTGAAACCCGAAAAACATCCGGGTTCCATATTATCGAAAAAATGGAATTGGTAGATATGAATGGCGCGGTGGTTCAGAGGTTTGGCTTCAGCCCAACCAAGTTCTCCATCAACATAGGTCACCACCCACCGGGCAAGTACCTACTGAGAGTCACTACCAACAAAAGCTCAGAATCTTTTCACATAATTCTTAGAGAAGATTGATACCTATGCGCCACCTTGCCGTATTAACCTCATTGCTGGGGCTCATTACCCTTTTAAGCCTGAGCTATAAGAGTACGGCACCTACCCCCTATAGCTTCCCCAGGCTCAATTTTTTCCCGCCAATGCCGGTAAATAAGGACAATCCTGTAACGGAGGAAGGTGTAAGCCTGGGTCGCTTCCTCTTTTATGACCCTATTATCAGTGTGGATAGCAGTATGAGTTGTTCGAGCTGCCACCGCCAGGAAAAGGCTTTTTCGGATTCTCCCATAAGGTTCAGCACGGGGGTCAGTGGGGCGGGAGCAAATCGCAATACCTTACCCCTTTTCAACCTGGCCTGGTACCCTTCCCTGTTTTGGGATGGTAGGGCGGTAAGCATCGAAGAGCAGGTTTTTCAACCTGTAAAGGCACATGATGAATTGGGCCTGGATTGGGCAGCTGCGGAAAAACGTATAGCTGAAAGCCGGTTGTACCGAGCTAAATTCAAAGAGGCTTTTGGTGATAAGCCTATTGACAGCACTCTGATTGCACGGGCCATCGCCCAGTTTGAGCGCACCCTGATTTCCCACCAATCAAAGTATGACCGCGTACTGAATGGGAAAGATTATTTTACGCATGATGAATACCAGGGTTTTATTTTAATGAATGACCAAACAAAGGGTGACTGCCTGCATTGCCATACCACCGATTCGGATCCGCTGGGGACTACCGGTGGTTTTAGTAACAACGGTCTTGATCCAGTTCTGGAGCCCACGGGTTACCGCGATAAGGGTAGAGCTGGTATAACCCGAAGGAAAAGGGATCTGGGACTTTTCAAGATACCATCATTGCGAAATGTAGCTGTTACAGCACCCTATATGCATGATGGTCGCTTTACAACTCTCGGGGAAGTTCTGGACTTTTATAGTAAAGGCGTAAACCCAAGCATCAATGTGGATTCAAAAATGGGTTCTGCCCACCAGGGAGGGGTTCGCCTTAGTCCCGATGAAAAGCTTCAGATTATTGCGTTTTTAAAAACGCTCACCGATAGTGTTTTCCTTACCAATACAGCGCATGGCAACCCCTTCATTTCCGGCACAGCGGTAAAATAATTCATGCCACTCATTAGCATCTGCAGTCCCGTGTCACCCTGAGTGATTCTGACGAAGGAAGAATAGTATCGAAGGGTGGTGGGGACAATTTTCTCCTCCCATCCTTCGATACAAATTTGCTCCGTTCCAATTCGCAAATTCACTCAGGATGACA
>CAZNMG010000442.1:0-5323 GCA_964574075.1 uncultured Owenweeksia sp. | reverse complement strand
GGCCATTTATCCGTTTAAATTTGTAGCCCAAGCTATTTAAACGATTCCCTATGAAGGCATTACTTTCCCTTGTTTTACTGGCCACTCTCTTACCTGCGGCCCAGGCTCAACGCTATCGCAACCCCGATCAGTACCTGCGGGCTTTCACCAATGAGAACCGTAAAATCTCCAAAAAGAACTTTCTGTACCTGGCGGCATCCCTCAAGGGGAAGGATGAACGCAGGGTGCAGCGTTACCGCGAAATGGTGCTGGAGCAGCTAAAAGACAGCCGCAAGGAGGTGGCGCGTATTGGTACCTACGATGATTACGAAATTCTGCAGCGGGAGTACATGGATGGCCTTGCCCTCTTTATTGATGCCTTCGAAAATGACTTTGGTATTGCCGACAGCCTCACCGCCAACCGTTACCGTTCCTATGACGATCTTAAGAAGTATTTCGATGCCGTAACCAAAGCCGAGGGCGAAATGCTGGACGCCATCTATAAAATGGAAAAGGCTGAGGAGCATTTCGCGAAGATGAATTACATCACCATCACCCGTGATGAGGAGATGGAGCGGCAGTATGAGCTTTTGGATGAGGTTACTCTCTACTCCCGTGACATGACCCTGTCCCTTTTCAGGGTGGAGCAGTCAGTTCGTGATTTCCTGAAAGCATTAAATGAAGAGACCCCTGATTCGCTGCTGCATAAAGTAAGCGATATTCGTATGGCGATTAGCACCTCGGAGGATGAGATTGCCGAATATGCAGACTTTGAAGGGGAGGATGACCTGTACTATGAGGTGGCGGGTTATCTCCAGGATGTACAGGAGGAGGTTGAAGTAAACCTGGGGCCCATTGCCGAGAAGCTGGAAAATGAATATCTCCCTGAAGATGAGTACCAGGATGCCCAGGATGATCTTCAGGATTTTGTAGAACGCCATGAGGACCGCCTCCTTGATTATTTTGAGGCAAGGGCAGATCTCATAGAGGATTATCTTCCGGAGGATTAATTAAGCACTTGCTTCCCTCACTTTTATCCAATGAAAAAGTGGCTGAAACTTATAGGATGGAGCCTGGTGGCCGTGGTGCTCCTCCTTGGGGCTGCCTACTTCTGGATTTCGGCACGGGCCGCACCTCACCTCTACAACGATGCTGACAAGGTACCGGGTGCTACCGTGGGCGTGCTCCTTGGCACCAGCCGCTACCTAAGTGGGGGCCGCGAAAATCTTTACTTTAAGTATCGCATTGATGCTGTGGAAGAGCTCTTCAGAAAAAGAAAGATCAGTTACATACTGGTAAGTGGCGACAATAGTGAGAAAAGCTATAACGAGCCCCAGGCTATGTTTCAGGCTTTGGTGGCAAGAGGCATTCCCAAAGAAAACATTGAACTTGATTATGCGGGATTTCGCACCCTCGACTCCATGGTACGGGCCAGGAAGGTTTTCGGGCAGAAGCGATTTGTGGTGATCTCCCAGAAATTTCACAACGAGCGTGCGGTATTTATCGCCCGCGCCAACGATATTGAAGCCGTGGGTTTCAATGCCCGCGATGTAAAGGTGAACTTTGGTTTTAAAACCCGCTTACGGGAGGTGCTTGCCAGGGGGAAGATGATCCTCGATCTCTATATTTTCAACACCCAACCGCGTTTTTTAGGAGAAAAGGTAGAAATAGGTGAGGGCTAAGCAACCGAATGGTAACTGCCGGCATCATAGGAGAAAAGCATATCAAATGAAAAAGTTGTTTCTTCTTCTGCCAGTCCTTTTTCTGCTGGGTTCCTGCGAAAAAGATCCTTCAGGTGATGGTTGTATCGATCCTGAACTCAAGCAAAGTGAAGTACTTTGTACCACCCATTATGATCCTGTGTGCGGTTGTGATGGCGTAACCTACCCCAACGGCTGTGTGGCCAAATTTCACCATGGGGTGGTGAATTACAAGGCAGGTGCCTGTGGCTGTGAATATCCGCACAGCGGCACTATAGTCAACTATGCCGGTCTCGATGGTTGTGGTTTGGTAATAAAGCTGGACAATGGAGAAGTGCTGGAGCCCGTGAAGCTTCCGGAAGATTATAAATTGAAAGAGGGAATGGAGGTGGAACTTGATTACGAGGTGGTAAGTCAGGCAAGCATTTGCATGGCAGGGGCTACTGTGGAAATCAAGTGTATTAAGGATATTTCCTGCCTGCCAATTGTAGATCCCACCTTTCTACCCGTTCAGTTTACGGATGGCGTCTATATAAAAAGCGCCCGCATAAGTGGCGATTGCCTTGAGATCGACTTCAGCTATGGCGGAGGATGCGGAGAGCACGAATTCCGCCTGGAAAAAATGCCCATCTTCTGTGGTACCCCACCTTTACCACCAACGGTACTGACCCTTACCCATAATGCCCATGGCGACATGTGCCAGGCTTTGCTTTCCAAGTCACTGTCATTTGATTTGCGCTCACTTCAGCATCCTGATTCCTCCTCGGTTGGTTTTTTTCTTACCGATCAGCAACGTAAGTACGATACCTACTTTAAGTATCATTACTAAAGGGGTAAGCCAATAGCAGAAAAGAGGGCAACATTCATAAGAGCCTGTACTGGTATATTTGTTATAGTCAGTACAGGCCGAATGTTCAGTCTCGGTGCATTTGAGTTGCAACCATTTCAAAGATGGTTTTAAATGACTTCTTTTTTTATTGAGGAAGCTGATGTATTTTCAGCACGCCTCAATGGCTGCTATGAAATACCTGGTTCTGCTTTTTGCTTTCGCTGTTTTTTTACCCAAGATCCCCGGGCAGCACAATAGCGACAGTCTTCTCCGGTATGCTGAATCGACCACCAATGATTCGCTGCGAGCCGAGACGTTTCTCTTGCTTTCGGCCTCCACCTGGCGCAGCGTTCCGGCCCGCTCAAAAGTATTTGCTAAAAAGGCACTTTTGATTTCGAGAAAGGTCAACAGCCCTGAATTACTGGCCAAAAGCTTTAATTATCTGGGTATTATATACGATGTTACCAGCCAGTCCGACAGCGCTTTATGGTGTTATCGCCAATGCATTTTACTTTCGGACAAGCATGGCTTACAGGTGATGAAGGCGCAGGCTCTCAACAATGTGGGACTTGTTTACTGGAACAGGGGTGAACGCGACTCAGCCATAAGTAGCTATATTGAATCCCTGAAGATTTTTGAGAAGAATGGTAAGGAAAAAGGGGTGGCCAACACTCTTAATAACATCGGGCTGCTGTTTGTGGAGAAAAAAGAGTTTCGGCAGGGGATGCAGTATCACCGCAGAGCGCTTGATATCCGGAAGAAGATTGATGACAGGTACGGGATGGGTGCCTCCCTCAGCAATATTGCGCAGATATATTCAGAGCTTGGATATATCGATAGTGCAAGGGCATCTTTACGTTTATCCAGCCAGTACAAGAAGGAAGTAAATGATCGACATGGGCTTGCTATAAATTATAATGCCCTCGGGATCACCTTCAGAGAACAGGGAAAGATGGACTCTGCAGTAGCCAACATAAAAAAATCAATTGATCTCTTTGATGAACTGGGAAATGTGCAGCTTTCGGCTGCCAATCACCGCACGCTGGCGGGACTTTATATTATTATGAAAAGGTACTATCAGGCAAGAGTCAACCTGGAGAGGGCAAAGGAACTGGCAGCACAGGTGGGCGCAAAAAGAGTGCTCATGGGGATATATGAGGATGAGCTTGAATTGGATACGCTCACGGGAGATTATAAGAAAGCCATACAGACCTTTTCTCGGTTGTATGATGTCCACAGGGATATCTATAGTATGGAGCGCGAAAGGATGATCAGTGAGATTGAGACCCGTTATGAAACCGAGAAAAAGGAAAAGGAACTGGCGCAGAATAAAGCAGCCCTGGCCCTGGAGCAGGTAAGGGTAAAGCAACGGACTAACTGGTTGGTACTTTTGGTGGCTCTGGCCATTATTATTTTAATAAGTGCTATTTATACGTATGGCCAGCAACGCTTTAAGCAGGCCCAACTTAAGGAGGAAGCGCGCCTGAAAGAGCATCTGGCCCGATCGGAGTTGCAAAACCAGATTCAGGAAGAGCGGGTACGGATTTCACGTGACCTCCATGATCATGTAGGAGCACAGCTTACCATAATTTCATCGGCCATAGATAACCTGGCATTTCGAGAACTGGATATTGGCCGTAAGCAGAAGTTTGAAAATGTCAGTGACTGTGCCCGCCAGACTATAGGTCAGTTGCGGGAAACTATCTGGGCAATGAGTAATGAGGACATTGATTTAAATTCCCTGGAGGTGAGGTTAAGGGAATTCGTTTCACAGGTGGATACGCACAGAGAGGTACAGGTGGTCAACAAAACTGGTGAGAATCCCCGGCTTGGCCCAACCGTTGCCCTAAACCTTTATCGGGTGTGCCAGGAAGCAATAAATAACGCATTGAAGTATGCGGATTTTCAAAAAATGTCCCTGATTTTTACAAAACAAGGGGAGGAAATGGTTTTAACCATAGAGGATGACGGTCGCGGATTTGAACCGGCTGAAGCTTTGGGCAAGGGTAATGGCCTTAACAATATGAAGGAACGGGTGCAGGCACTTGGTGGAATTTTGGAGGTGAAGTCAGTAGTGGACAAGGGAACCACAATTGGGGTGCGGCTTTCTCCGGAATACGACAAGCTACGTATAGTGTAATGGCATTTTATGTCTTAGGTTTACTCAGATCAAAAAGTTACTTATGCGTACGCGTATCCTTATAGCTGAAGATAACAGCCAGCTTGCTCATACCCTTGTAGAGAAGCTTGAGCTTTTTGACAGTGACTTTGAAGTGAAGGGATGGGAACCTAATGGTCAGGAGTTACTGCACAGGCTGGAGAAGAATCAGCATGTTGACCTTGTTCTGATGGATATTCAGATGCCGGTAATGAACGGCATTGAAGCTACCCTCATTTTGCGGCAACGCTACCCACAGATCAAGGTTATAATGAGTACTGTTTTTGATGAGGAGAATTATCTGCTGGAGTCCATAATGGCGGGGGCAAATGGCTACCTTCTAAAGGATGAACGGCCGGAGAAGCTACAGGCAGCTATAACGGAAGTAATGGAGGGTGGGGCACCAATGAGCGCCAGCATAGCCCGAAAGGCTTTAAACCTTATTCTTTACCGAACGTCCGCTGTACAACCTGAAGAAGTCCATTTTAACCTTACGAAGCGCGAAACCGAAATATTGGAACAATTGGCCACAGGGCTCAATTATACCCACATCGCAAAGAATCTGTTTATCAGTCCGGCCACCGTGCGTAAGCATATTGAAAATATTTACCGCAAGCTTCAGGTGCACAATAGAGTGGAGGCGGTGCAACTGGCCAT
>CAZNMG010000441.1:0-2775 GCA_964574075.1 uncultured Owenweeksia sp. | reverse complement strand
CCGCAGCGGTTTGTGGATTCTGAAATTTTATTTCCCGCGCATCAATCTTTGCGATATCTATCGGAATTGTACGGGAATCTTCCTCCCATTTACTGTAGCTCAGCTCTACTTCATCGAGGTTCATTACACTTTCTTCCAGTGCCACCCGGTACTCCATGTTTGCCAGTTGGCTGCGGGTAAGTGTGGTAAAGCGGTAGGCAGGGTGTTGAAAATTCACCCTTTCGCAATTTTTTATGTCCAGTTCCGCTTTTCCTTCGGAGCCGGTAATGGCACTTTGCTTTTCGCAGAAAATATACAGGTTCGGAATGGGCTTACCGGTTTCAATATCAGTAACAGTAAGAGTTTGAGCAAAAAGGGAAGAGGAAAAAAAGGTGAGAAGTAACAGTATCCGCATTAGCATAATTTGCGCGCACCTTCGCAAAAACTATTCCTTAAAAACAAAGAAGCACCGGCTTTAACCACCAGTGCTTCTTAACAGGGTTAAAAACCCATAGGAAGGGATTATAGAATTAGGAACTGTACTTTTATCACGCCCTTGGCGGGAAAATGGTTGGGTACCCTGTAAAATATTTCCGTTAAAAGTTATAAATCATTGATTTTGAGTGAAATAAATTTTAGGTCTGCTGGGTTAAATCCTCAAATAGAACAGCTCCAAAAGGATTATTTATCGCCTTCAGACCTCATTGAAGTAAAAACGAGTGGCTCTACAGGGCTGCCGAAAACAATAAGTCTGCGCAAGGAGCATTTGCAGGCTTCTGCCCTCAAAACACTTGAATTCCTGAAAATCGCTCCGGGGGATCGTGCCCTGCTTTGCCTGTCGCCCGAGCGAATAGGAGGCATAATGATGGTAATACGAGCTATTGAAGGGAGGCTGAAGCTGGTAGTGACCGAGCCATCATCAACACCCCTGTCAGAGGTTGAGGGAGAGTTTGACTTTGCGGCCATGGTTCCGCTTCAGGTTCAGCAGTCGCTGGGGGAATTACACCGGGTAAGAAACCTGATCATTGGTGGAGCACCGATTGACGCGGCTCTTGAGGAAAAGATAAAGGGTTTCTCCACCAATATATTTCATACCTATGGAATGACGGAAACTATATCGCATGTGGCAATGCGCAGGATAAATGGTGCGGATGCAGAGGAGGCGTATCGTGCACTCCCTGGTATATCTTTCTCGCAGGATGAGCGGCAGTGCCTGGTAATTGATGCGAAGGATATAGGCGTGGAACACCTGCACACCAACGATGTGGTGGAGTTACTCGATACGAAAAGCTTCAAATGGAAAGGCCGCTTTGATAATGTAGTAAACAGCGGAGGCGTAAAACTGCATCCTGAACAATTGGAAAAAAAATTAGGAGATATTGGTTTTGAATATATTCTGGCAGGTGTTCCCGATAAATTGCTGGGGCAAAAGCTTGTTATGATAAGCCCCGCAGATAATGCCTCTGCAGAAATCCATCGGCTGAAAAAATTGCTTAGTGGATTAGGGAAGTATGAGAAGCCGAAGATACTTTACCATGCCCCGGTACTTAAAACAGAAAACGGAAAAACAAGGCGTAAAGCTACTGTGGAGGGGGCTTTAAGATTGGATTCAAAAAGGCATCCTCTCTGAAATATTTATAAAAGTTGATTAAGGAAAGCTTATAAAATATATTTTAGAGTAATAATTTGAAACCTCATGGAGACGGATATTATTGCAACGGAGAGAGGATGTAAGAACTGCGGCCACCGGTATAGTGGAGTATTTTGCCCGGGATGTGGCCAGCGATTTATTGATAACCGCATAACACTTAAAGACAGCATCAATGCATTTTTTGCGATGGTGATAAATGTGGATCGTGGTCTTTGGTACACTACCAGAAAACTTACAACACAGCCCGCTAAAGTTCTGCGTGATTACCTCAATGGTATTACGGTTCCCTATTTTCACCCCTTTCGGTTCCTGTTTTTATGGCTCACCCTGCAGGTATTCCTAATGGTTTCTACAGGTTATATGGAGCGGGTTCAGCATCAGCTTAGCGGTTATTTTGGGGATCAACCTTACAATGCGGTACAGTTGGAAGTAATGCATTTCATTTATTCCTATATGCATATCCTGCTTACCGTCAGCATTCCTCTTCTGGCCTTATGCACCTTTCTCTTTTTCCGGAAAAAGGGGTACAACTATGCTGAACATATGGTAATAGGTGCTTTCCTGTGTGGACAGACCGTTTTCTTCAGTACACTTCTCCTGCCTCTTTTTCTCTTGTTAGACAGTATTTATCTCGGAGGGATTACAATGCTGCTCTCCTTCCTTTATTTCACTTTCGCCTTTTCCACTTTTTTTAGCGGTAATAAACTACTGATGTTTCTAAAAGCAGTGGTGATTTATTTCCTCTGGTACCTTGGCTGTATGTTGGTGGCAATGATTGCCGGAATGGCCTATTTATTATATTACCTCTCCACACACCCAGAAGCTATGGAGACACTAAAAAATTCCGCAGGTGCCTGATATCATCAATGCCTGCGCAAGCGCAATACGGGTACTGTGATTACCGAAAAATAGAGATAGATAAGGGCCCATAACCAGTTGCTGATCATAGCAACTACACATGCCTGCAGGAGATATACCATGGGAAGGACCACTGCCCCAATAATCAGTTTTATGGGAGCGTAATAGGCTTTATCGCGAAAGAGGGGCTTTAGCTTTTTCCAAAGCAAAATGATAAGGATATTGTTGATATAAACCAGCGGAAAAAGTATTTTTTCGAACCCATAAACCCGGTCCTTCACCGGCTG